>JAPLGX010000258.1 GCA_026389925.1 Chloroflexota bacterium | reverse complement strand
CGGCGCAAGTTCCCCGGTAAAGGCCCCCTTCTCCTCCCAGTGCATGTTCTGCGCACCCAGGCCGATGCCGGTTCCCTCAAGCAGCGGGGCGACCGTTCCGAGCGCCGTTGCCGGCGGACACAACACTTGCTCCACACCGCGGATAGCGGCAAGCTCAGGTGCGATTTCGCGCACGAAGGCGGCCGCCTCGGCGGCGCTCTTGTTCATCTTCCAATTGCCGGCAACGAACGGTTTTCGATTCATTTTGGAAACCTCGTCACACATGCCTACGCAGGCTCGCTTTGCAGCCTGCAGCTAGGATGCCATGTTGCGATTGACCTCGGCGCTCAGCCAGCGCGGGGTGCAAGGATCGCGCAGCACCTCACGCGATGGTCTTGGCCTCGGTCGTGCGGGTGCTCAGGTTGAGGTATTGGGCCCACAGCGCCCGCACCAAGGGGGCGTCGGGTTCCTGCGGCAGCGTCTGCGCCTTCTCGAGGTCTTTCGCGCCGGAATCACGCGGCCCGTTGAAGAGCTCCCACCGCCCACTCTGGGGCGATCTTGACGACCTCCTGCAGCGGCCCGCCGCCATCGGCCGACCCGCTCGAGCGGTACATCGCCTGCTGCATTTGCAGGCGCACGTCTTTGTTCTGCGGGTCGTTGCGCAAAGCCTGCACGTAGAAGAGCAGCGCCTGCACCCACTCCTGGCGCCCCTCCAGTTTTTCCGCGGCCAGGCGCAGATAGAAGGGCGCTTTGTCGGCCGCGATTGCACGGGATTGGTCGAAGGCAGCCGCCGCGCCGGCGCGATCGCCGGCATCCAGCAGGCGCAGTCCGTCCTCGAAGTACTTGGCCGCCTCGCGTGCCGGGCTCGTGTCCTCGGAGGGCTTGGGGATGACCTCTTCCGGGGCAACGGCCCCATCTGTTGCCGCGGGCGTGGCATCGCCTCCCTTGTTCGAGGATACCAGCAACGCGGCAACGCCTAGGCACAGGCACAACCCGGCGGCGGCCAGAAGCCACACCCACCAGGGAGTCTTGCGCGCGGCGGGCTTTCCCGTGGCTGCTCCCGCGGCCACCGCAGGCGGATGTGCGGGCGGCGTGCCCGGCTTGCCCTTGAGGGTGACGGTTCCGGCCGGCGTCGAGGCGGCCGCTCCGCTGCCGCGCACCGACTTGACGAATGCGGTCACCGGCGAGTCGACGTCCGCATAGCGGTCGGCCCGTTCTTTGGCCAGCGCACGCAGCAGCACGCGCTCGACGGCTTCCGGCACGCGAGGGTTGAGGCTGCGCGGCAGCGGCAGAGGCTTGAAGATGTGGTCATGCACGGTGGAGAACGGCGTGTCGGCGGTGAAGGGCACGCGGCCGACGACGATCTCGTACAGGACGACGCCCAGCGAATAGATGTCGGTGCCGGCGTCCAGGTCGCGGCGGCCCTGGCCTTGCTCGGGCGAAATGTAATGCGGCGTCCCGAGCAGCATGTCAGCCGAGAGCGTCGTGGCGCCGAGTTCGGCGATGCGCGCCAGGCCAAAGTCTGCGAGGTAAACCTCGCCGCTCGGGGTGAGCAGGATATTGGAGGGCTTGATGTCGCGGTGCAGGATGCCCTGGCGATGGGCATGCGAGAGCGCCGCACCCACGGCCCGCAGGATGTGCAGCGCCTCATCCGGGGCGAGCGGCCCGCGCGCCAACCGCGCCTTGAGCGTCTCACCTTCGATGAACTTCATCACCAGGTACGGCTGGCCCGTGTGCTCGGCGTAGTCGTAGATGGGGACGATGTGCGGATGTTCGAGCTTGGCGATGACCTTGGCTTCGCGCTGGAAGCGCATGAGGAAGCTGGCATCCTCACGGAAGGCGGGATGCAGCACCTTGAGCGCGACGTAACGGTCGAGGGCCGGGTGGTAGGCCTTGTAGACCGTGGCCATGCCCCCTTGGCCGAGCTGTTCGATGATGCGGTACGCGCCGACCGTCTCTCCCGCTGCGAAAGGCATGCGCCCTCCCGGTGGATTCAAAGGAGGGCGCCCGCATGCGGGCGTCCTCCTGGCCTCGGCGAGCTTAACGGTCCTGTAAGATAACCACGCCGGGGAGTTGCTTCCCCTCGAGGAACTCGAGCGAGGCTCCGCCGCCGGTGGAGATGTGCGTGATCTTCTCCGCCAGGCCGGCGCGGTTGATCGCCGCCACCGTGTCGCCTCCGCCGACGATGGAGGTCGCGCCCGAGGCGGCCACCGCCTGCGCCAGCACATTGGTCCCCTGATCGAACGGCGGCACTTCGAACATACCCATCGGGCCGTTCCACACGACGAGCTTGGCGCCGCGCAGCGCATCGGCGTAACGCTTGGCCGTCTTCGGCCCGATATCCAGCGCGCGCCAACCGGCCGGAACGGTGCCCACGGCCATCTCTTTCACCTGTGCCCCGGCCTCGGCCTTGTCGGCGATGACCAGGTCTTCGGGCAAGATGATCTTTCTGCCGGCGCCGGCCAGGATCTTCTTGGCGGCTTCCACGCTGCCCGCTTCCACGAGCGAATCGCCCATGGCGATGCCCTTGGCCGCCAGGAACGTGTTGGCCATGCCGCCGCCGACGAGCATCCTATCGCACTTGGCGAGCAGGTTTTCGATGACGCCGATCTTGTCGCTGATCTTGGCCCCACCCAGGATCACTACATACGGATGCTCGGGCGCGTTGGCCGCCTTGTCGAGGTATTCGATTTCCTTTTCCATGAGGAAGCCGGATACCGCTGGAAGGTAGCGGGCCACGCCCTCGGTCGAGGCGTGCGCGCGGTGGGCCGAGCCGAAGGCATCGTTGACGTACAGCTTGCCCAGCACCGCCATGCGCTGCGAGAAGGCCGGGTCGTTCTTTTCCTCCTCGGGGTGAAAGCGCGTGTTTTCGAGCAGCACCACTTCGCCCGGCTTGAGCGCAGCCACGGCCTCTTCGGCCGCCGGACCCACGCAGTCGCTGGCGAACTGGACCGGCTTGCCGATGAGCGTGGCGAGGTGCGCGGCGACGGGCGCCAGGCTGAAGGCCGGGTCCACACCCTTGGGCCGGCCAAGGTGCGAGCACAGGATCACCATCGCGCCTTGATCGATCAGGTACTTCAGGGTGGGCAGTGCGGCGCGGATGCGCGTGTCGTCGGTTACTTTGCCGCCCTTGATGGGGACGTTGAAATCCACCCGCACCAGGATATGCCAGCCCGAGACTTGGACGTCGCGAACAGTCTTCTTGTTCATGGCGGCCTCGCGCTTAGAGCTTCTTGGCCATGATCGCCGCCAAGTCGGCGGTGCGGCACGAGTAGGCCCACTCGTTGTCGTACCAGGCGATGACCTTGACCAGCGTTCCGCCCAGGACCATCGTCAACAGCCCGTCTACGATCGACGAGCGCGCATCGCCCTTGAAGTCGATCGACACCAGCGGCTCCATGGTGAGGCCGAGGTACCCCTTCATCGGGCCTTCGGCCGCGGCCAGGAAGGCCGCGTTGAGCGCCTCTACCGACGTTTCCTTCTCGACCTCCGCCACAAAGTCCACGACCGAAACGGTCGAAGTCGGGACGCGCAACGAGAAGCCGTCGAACTTGCCCTTCAGGTCGGGGATGACCTTGGCCAACGCCTTGGCCGCGCCGGTGGTGGTGGGGATGATGTTGAGCCCCGCCGCACGCGCGCGGCGCAAGTCCTTGTGCGCCAGGTCGAGGATACGCTGGTCGTTGGTGTAGGCGTGGACCGTCGTCATCAGGCCGCGGCGAATCTTCACCAGGTCGTGGACCACCTTGGCCGCGGGCGCCAAGCAGTTGGTGGTGCACGACGCATTCGACACGATGTGATGCTTGGCGGGATCGTACATCTCCCCGTTCACGCCCAGCACCACGGTCAGATCCTCGTTCTTGGCCGGGGCGGTGATGATGACCTTCTTCGCCCCGCCGCTCAGAATGTGCACGTTGGCGCCGGCCTTGCCCTTGTCGGGCAGCGCGTCGGTGAAGACGCCCGAGGATTCGATGACCAGCGACACGCCCAGATCTTTCCAGGGCAGCTTGGCCGGATCCTTCTCGATGAAGACCTTGATCTTCTTGCCGTCTACGACCAGGTCGCCGTCTTTGACCTCGACCGAGCCGCCGTAAATGCCATAGTTCGAGTCGTACTTGAACAGATGGGCATTGATCTTGGCGTCGAACAGATCGTTCACCGCCACCACTTCCAGCTCACGCGGGTAGCGCTCGAGGATTGCCTTGAGCACCTGTCGGCCCACGCGGCCGAAACCATTGATTGCTACTCGGGTTGCCATGTCGAACCTCCTGAATGGAAGGGATATTGACGACTCACACGCGCAGCGGCGCGCGGCGGGAACTCAAAACCGCCAGCAACGCCGCCGCAAGCTTCTCAGGATCGTGATGCCCAGGCAGGCGTGTATCGGCCAAATCCAGCGCCCGCACCTGTCCGCGCACTTCGGCAGGCGTTCCGCTCACCCAGGCGACGCCATCAGGCAGCGGGAACGACGTATTCGAGTTTACCAGAATCACATCGAAGGGGCTGGGCCCGATATGACGTTCGATGGCCATGAGATGGTCGCCGATGCTGAAGCCGTCGGTCTCCCCGGGCTGCGTCGCCAGGTTGCACACATACACGCGCAGCGCGGTGGTGGCACGCAAGGCCTCGCGAATCTCGCGGATGAGCAAGTTGGGAATGACGCTGGTGAACAGGCTGCCTGGGCCGACGACCACCATGTCGGCACCAAGGATGGCCTGCACCGCGCCAGGATAAGCCGGCACATCTTCGGGATTGAGGGCCACGCGCCAAATGGCGCCCGGCACAGCCTGGATCTTGCTTTCGCCCTCGACCCTCTTCAGCCCGCTGGTGGCCGCATCGACCAGTTCACCAACGAGCGACACGTTGCGCAACGTGGAGGGCATCACCTGGCCGCGGATCGAAAGCACCCGCCCGGCTTCGAGCAAACCCTTTTCGAAGTTGCCGGTCACGCCGGCCAGCGCGCTCACAAACAGGTTGCCAAAGGAGTGCCCGTCGAGGCCTCCGCCTTCGGCGAAGCGGTACTGGAAGAGCTGGGTGAGCAGCGATTCGTCGTCGCAGAGAGCCGCCAGGCAGTTGCGCAGATCGCCCGGGGGCGGAATGCCCAGCGAGCGACGCAGCCGGCCGGAAGACCCTCCGTCGTCGGCCACCGTCACGATCGCGGTGATAGCGGCTGAGTGATGCTTGAGCCCGCGCAGCAGCGTGGGAAGCCCGGTGCCGCCGCCGACCGCCGCGATGTGCGGACCGCGCTCGCGTCGGCGAAAGGCCGCCATGGCTTCTGCGGCAGGACGCCCCGGCACCTGGAACGGCGCCAGCAGTGCACGGCTGAGCGCAAACACCGACAGCCCGACCGCCGCGCCGCCGCCCACGATCAGCACCAGCGCGCGAATCGAACGGTCGAGGAAGCGCAGCGTCAGCCAGTAGAGCAGAAGCGAGTTGGGATTCGAACGATTGAGCTCGATCAGGAAAACGGAGAGTCCTAACCCGACAAGCAGTGTTCCCAGGACGAGGACCAGGATCCAGCGCTTGACACCGATTCCGGGCGCGAGCCAGGCTCGCAACGCCCGCAGCGCGCCTCGGGCACGCCGCCAGAGTGAACCTGCAACATCATTCATGCTTACATACCCGTTGGATATTAACAGGAAAGACACGTGTCGTCAATGAGTCGTGAGGCAAACCGGATGGCTTTTGGCGGAGATGGGACGTTCCGCGTTGTGGGCCGCTGTATAATTGGCAACCGATTAGAATGCCGACCACAAATCGCATTCGAGATCCCTGACAATCTCGACGATATCGACTTGGCTCGCATCGAGGATTGAGTCCTCTCTCGTGCAGGAGGCACACCGCTGTGGCTGACTTTCGTTTGATGCAGGATCTTGCCCAAGACGCAAAGACCAAGATGGTTCTTCTGGTGCTGGATGGGTTGGGAGGGTTGCCGCAGGCTCCGGGCGGCCCAACCGAACTGGAGGCCGCCGCGCGGCCCAATCTCAACCGTCTGGCGCGCCAAGGCACCCTCGGCCAATCGCTGCCCGTGGGCTACGGCATCACGCCCGGTTCGGGTCCGGGGCATCTCGGCCTCTTTGGATACGATCCGTTGCGCTTCGACATCGGCCGCGGTGTGCTGGAGGCATTCGGCATCGGCCTCGAGATGGGTGAGAAGGGCGTCGCGGCGCGCGGCAACTTTTGCACCGTGGACTCGGCGGGGCTGATCAGCGACCGGCGCGCTGGGCGCATTGCGACCGAGACGGCCCGCCCGCTGGTCGAAAAGCTGGCCACGATCCGCCTGCCCGGCGTGACAACCGAAGTGCGCCCGGTCAAGGAGTATCGCTTCGTCGTTGTCTTCCGCGGCGAAGGCCTCTCGGCCGAGATTTCGGAGACCGACCCGCAGCGCACCGGCGCGGCCCCGCTGCCGGTGCGCGCGCTGGAGGCTCAGGCCGCGCGCACGGCCGAGCTGTTCAACCAGTGGATCGCGGAGGCGCAGAAGCTGCTCGCCAACGATCGGCCGGCCAACATGATCACGCTGCGCGGATTCTCGGGCGACCCGCGTCTGCCGAAGTTCGGCGACATCTTCAAAGTCCGCCCAGCCTGCGTCGCGGTCTATCCGATGTACCGCGGCGTGGCCAAACTGGTGGGCATGACGACGATCGCCTTCGAGGGAGACACACCGGCCGACGAGTTCGCCGCAGTGACCCGCTCCTGGAACGACTACGACTACTTCTTCATCCACATCAAACCAACGGACTCGCGCGGTGAAGACGGCAATTTCGAGGCCAAGGTCAAAGTGATCGAGGCGGTGGATCAGGCGCTGCCGGCGCTCCTGAAACTGGCGCCCGATGTGCTGGTGGTCACCTGCGATCACTCGACGCCGGCGGTGATGAAGACCCACTCGTTCCATCCGTGCCCCGTGCTGCTGTGGGCTCCGGCCACGGTTCGCGCGGATGAAGAAACGAGCTTCGGCGAGCGCGCCTGCATGCGCGGCGGTCTGGGGACGTTTGCCGCCAGTGAGATCATGCCGCTGATGATGGCGCATGCCAACCGCTTGGCCAAGTACGGGGCGTAGCTGCGGCACGAGCGAGAGTAGTTCGGGCAGAGGGCACAGCACACGCCTTACGGCCGACCGCCCGCGCGCGACCGAGGTCGCGCGTGACTATTCGCTTGGTCGCGCGCCGGCCCGGCTGATGGAATCCGCGACACCTGCGGATCTGGGCCCCCGCTTCGAGTACGCGGGGACGACGAGCACTTGCTTGCGCTCGTCGGGCCCCTCCTCGAGTGAGCAGTCACCACGAGCTTAGTGCTCTTGATTGTCATTCCCGCGGGGTCAGACTGGAGCGCTGATGGAGACCGCGGCGCACGCACTCCCCAGTTCAAGCGGCCCCTTTCTGTTCGCGTGGTTCTCGACCGAGTCCCCGCTCCGACCACGCGAGGAATACGGCTTCCCGACCTCGCAAGGCGTGACCAACAAGAAGGGCTGCCGCAGCATGCGGCAGCCCGGTGGCACATCCTAACGCGAGCGCGATGCCCGCCGCTTCTCCGCGGCCGCATGCGCCCGCGGCGGCCTCCTGCCCCCCACAAAGGCCGGCGCCGTGATGGCGTATACACTGCACAGGCGGCTGTCGAGCATGCGCGTGCGAATGCGCGCGTCGATTTCTTCCAGCGTGTCGGCGGTGGTGATGACCGTTGGCAATTCCGCGTTGTAGCGGTAATTGAAGAGTTGATACAGTTTCTCGCGCACCCAGGGAGTCATGTTCTGCGTGCCCAAATCGTCGAGCACCAACAGCTGCGCCGAGCGGATCTCGTCGAAACGCCGATCGTAGCGCGCGCTGCTGGAGGGGCTGAAGGTCGCGCGCAAATGGTCCAGCAAATCGGGTACCTCCACAAACAGCACTTGATGCCCTGCGCTGTTGCGATAGTTAGCTATGGCCGCGGCCAGGTGCGTCTTGCCCGAGGCATAGGCCCCGAGCAGCACCAGCCACCCGCGCGGATCCTCAGCAAAGTGGTGCGCCGTCTCCAGCGCGCCCTTGAGGTTGCGCACCTCTTCGGCCGTCAATCCGTCCTCCTCACGCAGGGAGAACGTCCCAAACGTCTGACGCTCGTGATGCGCGAGGGTCGAAAGGTCCGACTGGGAGGTATCTTGGGTGGGCTGGCGATAGTCGGGCGCATGGATGTGCACCTGTGTGACGAGTTCGGGGTCGGCCAGTCGCGATCGGATGCGGCCGTCCATTTCGTCGAGGTCGACATTGGTCGTAATGACCGTGGGCAGGCGGCTCACGTATCGATGGTTGACGATTTGGAACACCTTTTCTTGCGCCCAGGGAGTCGCGCTGTGCGAGCCGAAGTCGTCCAACACCAGCAACCGCACGGCGCGAATCTCTTCGAATCGCTCCTCGAAGGTCGATGACTCATCATCGTATGTGGCACGCAGCCAATCCAGCAGATCCGGCACGGTGAGGTAGAGTGTCGGCACGCCGCTATCGACGGCCTGGTTGGCAATGGCCGCCGCCAGATGGGTTTTGCCGCATCCGTAACTCCCCTGGATGACCAACCAGCCGTTCTGAGCGGCAGCAAACGCGCGCGCCTGGTTGAAGGCCTGCTCCAAAGACGCCTGCTGCATGGCGCCGAGGCCGATTCGTCCGCGGGGCTGGAAGTTCTGGAAGGAGAAGTGACGCAACTGATCGAGCCGGCTCAGACGTTGCAGGCGCTCGGCCTGCCGCCCACGGTCCATCTCCTCAACGCAGGTGCAGGGCGTCACGCGCCCAAAGTCCGGGTGGTCCACCGGCAGGTCTCGGCGCAGGTAGCCGAGGCCGCCGCACACCGGGCAATCGGGGCGGCCGCGTCCGGGCCGCGGGCCGATGGGTCCCGAGGGACCGGGCGCAGTCTGGCGCTCAGTGCTCGAGGTACTCCTTGAATTCGCCTTCGACATAACGTCGCCCGCCCTTTTCCGCTCCGGGCTCCTGGCCGCCGCGCCCCTCGGTCTTCCACCGGTCGAGGATGGCGGCGAGAGCGCGCCACGATCGCGCATTGCTTTCGACGGCCAGGCGTATCGCTTCCTCAATCCACGCGGCCGGGTAAGCGTGCTCGGCATCGCGCAGAATGTCCGCCATGACTGGGGTCAGCGCGCCGATGTTCTCTTCGTACAAAGCGAAGATATTCGGCCGCTCGAGATGGACCGGACGAGCCGCACCGCGGTCTGTCTCCGGCTGCCAATCCCCTCGCTCCAGGCCTTCCGCGGCGGCCCGTCCGCGCGCGGTATTCAAGAAGATCACCTCCGCCCCGCCCGCAGTCTGCCTTCCGCGAAGGAGGACTCCGCGTGCGACAGCACGCTCCAAAGCATGCTCCAGCCGCTCGCTGCCCTCATGGCCTTCTTCGGCCAGCGCCTCGCGCAACACCGGGTCGGCGACGAGATCCGCGCGCAGAAGGCACCTCGGTTCGCCTTCCTGGCGACCGAGGGCCCACATCACGTACAGCGAGAGCTTGAGCTCCCCCAGGTCATCGATGGCCGGAAGCAGCTCGCTGAAGAAGGGTTCGGGCAGCGACACCCAGCGCACGGGCCCGTCGCGAAAACCCTCGAAGCGCTTCATTTGCTTCTAGCCGTCGGCGCGCCATCCATGCCGCGGGTGGCGGCGTTTTCGAATCGAGCCAGCGTCGGCAGGAAGATGAGTTCTACGCTGCCCGTCGGCCCGTGGCGGTGTTTGGCAATGATGATCTCGGTGACGTTGGTGCGGTCTTCCTCGGCCACGTACGGGTCATTGCGGTGGATGAAGAGGACCACGTCGGAATCCTGCTCGAGGCTTCCGGACTCGCGCAAGTCCGACAGCATTGGCCGCCGGTCGGAGCGCTGCTCGACCGCGCGCGAAAGCTGGGCCGCAGCCAGCACCGGGACGTTGAGCTCTCGCGCCAAAGCCTTCAGGCTGCGCGAGATGAGCGAGACTTCCTGCACGCGGTTCTCGGTGCGGAAGTCGGTGCCCATGAGCTGCAAGTAGTCCACCACCACCAGGTCCAGGTTGAACTCCAGGTGCAGGCGGCGGCACTTGCTGCGCAGCTGCAGCGGGGTGAGGGCCGGTGTGTCGTCGAGGAAGATTTGCGTTTCGCTCAGCACGCTGGCCGCGTGCGTGAAGCGCGGCCATTCGTCCTCTTCGATGCGCCCCAGCCGCAAGCGGTGCGAATCGATGCCGGATTCTTGCGAGATGAGGCGCTGCACCAACTGCTCGCGCGACATCTCGAGTGAAAACACGGCCACGTGCTTGCGATAGAGCTGGGCGGCATTCTTGGCAATCGAAAGCAGCATCGCCGACTTGCCCTGCCCCGGGCGCCCGGCCACGATGATCAGATCCGAGCGCTGCAATCCGCCCAGCCTGCGGTCCAGGTCGATGAACCCGCTGGGGATGCCGTAGGCCTCGTCTTCGGGTGCACGCGAGAGGTACTCGACGTGGTCGTAGTATTCACTGATGACGCGCCTGATAGGCTCCACGTCGCGCGTCAGGCGGCGCTGGCTGACGTCGAAGATGGCCTTCTCGGCCTCGCCCATCACGTCCTCGATGGGCACCCCCGTATCGTGCGCCTGCTTGGCCACCACGCTCGCCGCCGCGAGCAACTTGCGCCGCACGGCCTGCTCTTCGACCAACCGGCCGTAAGCTTCGGCGTGCAACGAGCTGGGCACGTTGTCCATAAGCGCTGCCAAGAAGGCCGGGCCACCGGCTTCAGCCAGACGCCCCGAGCGCTCCAACTCCTGAGCCACGGTCATCACATCGATGGGCACGCGCTTTTCCGACAGTTGCTGGAAGGCCTCCCACACCCAGCCGTTGCGGTGCAGGTAGAAATCGCCCGGGCCAAGGAAAGAAGCCACCTCGTAGTAGGCTTCGGGGTTGATGAGCACCGACCCGAGCAGGGCCTCTTCGGCCTCCCGGCTGTGCGGGGCTACGACCGGGCCGCCCGCCGGCAGGGGTGAGGATTCGGAGGGAATGAAGGTCTCTCGCTCTGTCATGGTCTGCAGGGTGAGCAACGCGGCCGCATCCGAGGGTCCCCGCTGTGCGGCCGCCGAGGGTCGCGCGCCCGCCGGGCGGGCTGCGCCCGGCCGAGCTAGCTCTTCGTTTCGTCGGGGTGAATGTCGTCGAGGTCAAGCTTCTCGACGAAGTCCTTGAAGACCGAAAGCCGATCGTCGCTCTCGGCGGCTTCGCCTTCCGCCTCGGGCGCACCCTCGCGCGCGTCGGCCTCGGGTACAACCCCCGCCCGATCCATCACGCCCTCATCCACAAACACCGGCGCCCGCACGCGCACCGCCAATGCCAGCGCATCCGAGGGGCGTGAGTCGATCTCCGCCTCGCGTCCGTCAACGCGCACGATGATGCGCGCGTAAAACACGTCTTCGCGCAGGTCATGGATTTCGATGCGCACAGTCTCGGCGCCCAGCTGATTCAACACGCTCTTGAGCAAGTCGTGGGTCATGGGGCGGGCCGCTTCCACATCTTGCAGGCTCATGGCAATGGCATCCGCCTCGAAGGGGCCAATCCAAATCGGCAGGAAGCGGTCGGCCGTGAGCTCTTTGAGAACGACCACGCGGCTCTGCGACACGAGGTGCACGCGAATGCTGTCGATCGATACTTCAATCATCTCCGCCTCCGGCTTCACTCCCCCCAAATGCGCGGGGAGCGCGCGCATGGCGTGTCTTGAGATTGTAGCACAGGCAAATTCCCTGGGCGCGGCCCGTTCCGGGCGAGCGGTACCGGGCATCAGGGCAGAATGCGTTGCGGGTGGCTGTAGACCAGCATGCGCCCCTGACGGCCGGGGTGGGAGCGCAGATACCCGACCAGGGTGATGTTCCACTCGCGGGCCAGCGCCACCGACAGGCTGGTGGCGGAAGTGCGCGAGACGACGACCGGGCAACCCATGCGCGCCGCCTTGGTGATCATCTCGCTGCTGATGCGCCCGGTGGATATCAGGCACGCACCTTGCGGGTCGATTCCGGAACGCAGACAGTGCCCGCGCAGCTTGTCGAGAGTGTTGTGGCGGCCGACATCCTCTGCCGCGGCCAGCACCTCGCCACCTCGCCACAGAATGGAGGTGTGGACGCCCTGCGTTTGCGGGTAGAGCTGTCCCGCCTTTTGCAGCGCCGCCATGCCAGCCACGATCTCGTCCACCGACATGCCCAGGTTGTCCGGCAGCGGGTCCAGCCGCTGAACCAGGGTGTCGAAAGTTACGCCGCCGCTGCACCCGGAGGTCAGCACCTTGCGCGTCGGTGGGTCGATGTCGTGGTCAAGCCAGATGTCGACGCAGGAGCCTTCGTGGCTCAGGTGCAGATCGCGTACTTCGGCCAGGCTGTTGATCAGCCCCTGGTTGGCCAGGAACCCCAGCCCAAGCACCTCCTGGTCAACCGGCGAGGCGGCCATGGTCGCCAATTCCTGGCCGTTGACATACAGGCACAATTCGAATTCTTCGACGACCAAGCCGCCCGGCGCCTCGCGCCAGGAGCCTTCTTCGAAAAGGTGATAGCCCGCTGCCACCGCGCCGGGGAATGAGCCGGCCGGCCGCGGCGCGGGCGCGCGGCGGCGGGGTGTATCAGGTGGTGGGGCGCCGTGCACGCCGGCGTGGGGCTGATCTGTCTCTTTTCGAGGCGACATTCTCTAGCCTGAGGCCGCGCCGGGAGCAGCAAGCGATGCGGCAGCGGCAATGAGATCGAGTGAGCTACTGAAATGTGGTGGGCAATGAGGCACGCAGAGCGCGCGTTCACGCCGGGAGCTGGAAGGGGTGAATTATAATGCCGCCGACGATGGAATTCAATCTCGCGCCCCTTAATCTGAATGGCCGGCCACGCCAAGAAGTCCGGATCACATCGATCACCGCGCTGCCCTATGGCGATGCGCGGCGCATCCACTTGCACATCGTCCTGACCCCGTTCCAGGAACGTCCCACGCTCCACATTCAGGTGATAAGCCCTTCGGGCCGCGTCGCCGGCTCGCTGTCGATCATCGAGAGCGACGCGCACGATGTGGAGCTTACGGTCCACGTGCGAGGCGAAATCGAGCCCGGTCTGCACCGAGTCCAGGCGGTGCTGCAGTATGGCGAGGATCCCCCACAAGATATTGCAGAGACCACCCTCGAGATTGCCTCCCCGGGTTCGTATTATTGACGTCCGTCCGCGACCAGGACCACACCTCCGCAGTAGATGCCGGTGCGCCATCTGCACAACAGGGGCGGGCCTGGATGGCGTTCTCCTTCTGCACCCAGGAGGCCCTGCCCTCCTAGATTCCCCCTTTCGCGGGAATGACGATCAAGAACCCAGAGACCGTCGTCCCCACGTGCTCGAAGCGGGGATCCAGAAGGGCCCCGGCCGATGGAAGGCCCCTGGCATGGCAATGGGCCTACGGATGCGCGCTGCGCGATGGTTTCAGGCCGGGCAAGGTCCGCGTAGGAACAGTCCTCCTGGCACGGCATTTGCAACATTGGAACCGACGGTTGCGGCATACGGTCGCCACCGTCTATGGATGCTACCCGGATGCTCCGATTTCCTCGCGCATCAGTGTCATTCGCTGCGAAGGGCCGGCAGGAATGCCAACGGTATAATCCGCGCATGTCCGTGTCGAGGACTGCCGCGCTAGCTGCGCACGTGATGGCAATTTGCTCCCTGGGGCTTCTGCTCAGCGCGTGCGGCTCCTCGGTGGCGGGGCTCCTTGGAGGCCAGGCGCCCGCGAGTTCGCCCTCCGCCGACGCCCATAGCCTGACTCAGACCCGGGCTGCGACGCCCGAGCCCATCTCGTCCCCTTCGCCCACAGCGAGCCAGACGCCGCCTCCGCCCACACCCTCGCTCTCAGTTCCGACACCCGTCAACCTTCTGCTCGAGTCCGGGACAATCGCCTACGCCTTGCGCCGCGATGGTCGGTCGACCGTCTTCCTCCTGCCGCTGGGCAGCCCAGACGCATGGCCGCTCTCGCAGGGCAGCGATGATCGCGACCCGGCTTTCAATCCTCAGGGCACCGCGCTGGTTTATGCTTCGCGCCGCGACGGCAACTGGGAAATCTACCTGACCGATCTGGTCAACGGAGAGACCCGTCGGCTCACCGATTCACCCGAGTACGACGGCCGCCCCGACTGGTCGCCCGACGGCCAGTGGGTCGTTTACG
>JAPLGX010000162.1 GCA_026389925.1 Chloroflexota bacterium | reverse complement strand
GCGGGTGCGGCGCAATCGTATCGGTCACCGTCTGCGGCGGATCGAAAAGGTCGATGTTGACTAGCGACTCAGGCTGCGATTGCCTTTGCCCCGATGCGACATCCAGGGTGAGCACTTCTTGGCCGTTGGCCACGACCAGTTTCGCAGCCGGGCCCGCGTCCGGCCCGCGCAGTACTCGGAAGCGGGAGGCGGTGGGATCGAGCCACACTTGCTGATGCTCGACAGCCGTTTCGGGCAGGTGAGTCGTCAGCCGGGCGTCGACCCACAAACGATGCCACAGGGTGTGGCTGCGCAGCATGCGCAGACGGATTTCATCCGAGGTTGAATTCATGGAGAGCGGTCCGTTCGGAACGGCCGGTGTCGTTGGCACAGAGCTTGGAAGCGCCGCATCGGACGGAGTCGTGGGCCCGCCTACAGGAGACGGTACGCCGCAAGCCGCGACCACAGCAGCCAGCATAAGCGAAATCAACAAGTTCGAGCGCTTCATGATCCCTCCGGGTCGGACAAATCGCTGGGGGCACGCCGCGAGGCGCACGGCGGTTGATGATAACAGACCTGCCCATGGCCCGTCCCGGTTCTCCCATGCCAGGCCTCACCGATCGCAAGGGGAGACCCGCGGCCCAAAAGCAAAGTGTAAGGCCACCCGCTGCGCGAGTGGCCTCTCTGGTCGGGGCGCCGGGATTTGAACCCGGGACCTCACGGACCCGAACCGTGCGCTCTACCGAACTGAGCCACGCCCCGTCGACAACGCATTATACCGCAGCCGGGCGCCGCCCGGCTCGCGACGCGCCGGCGCCGCCCTCGCCGCGGCTGGGCTTCTGCCGTTCGGGGACTCGGAAGGCGAAGCGGCTGCCTTTGCCCACCAAGCTTTCAGCCCAGATGCGTCCTTTGTGACGTTCGATCATCGACTTGGCGACCGATAATCCCACCCCCAATCCGCCGTGTCGCCGCCGCAGGTGCGAGCCCACTTGATAGAAGCGGTCGAAGATGCGCTGCAGCTTGTCCGCCGGAATGCCGATGCCATCATCGACCACCTCAAACTCCACCCATCCCACTCGCTCGCCGGCGGCGGCGGGCACCTGGCGTGCTCCCACCAGGACGTGACCGCCCGGGCCGGTGAAAGAAAGCGCGTTGTCGAGCAGGTTGTTCAAGGCAATCTGGATCTTCTCGCGATCCGCCTCGACCAGCATACCCACCGGCGTGACCTCGTCGTGCAACGAGATATAGCGCTCGGTGGCCACGGACTTGTACCCATGCACCATTTCGTCGAGGAATTCCTGGACCGGAAAGACCTCCAGGTGCAGTTCGGTCGTGCCCTGGTCCAATTGATTGAGGCGCGAGAGGTCCTCGACGATTTTCTTCAAGCGTTCGGCGTTGCGAATGATGACGTCCAGTTGCTCGAGCACCTCCGGGGTGGCCCCCTCGCGCAGAAAGGTAGCATGCCCGAGGATCAGCCCGAGCGGCGTGCGGAATTCGTGTGAGGCAATCGCGATGAAGTCGGATTTGGTCTGGTCGAGGCTGGAGAGCTGCTGGTAGGCCACCTGCACATCCTGCAGCAGGCGCACGTTGCCGATGGCCGTCGCCGCCAGCACGGCCAGCGTCTCTAGAATGGAACCGTCATCCCCGGTATAATCTGAACCCCCGCCCTTGTTCATGGCCTTGAGCACGCCGATGGCCTTGTCGCGAAAGACGAGGGGCACGGCCAGCACCGAGCGAGTAGGGAGGCCCAGTTGCTGCCCCAGGGCTTGCAGCGGGCGCGAATCCTGGCCGCGCACCTGCAGCACGGCCGGGCGCTTGCGGCGGAACACTTGCCCGGCGATGCTATGATCGAGGGGCACCGAAATGGCCTGAGTCGCCTCCGGCGTCAGCCAGGGGGCGAATTCCAAGCGCAACTGGTGGGCTTCGGGGTCGTAGAGGAAGATGCAGGAGACTTCGCTGTCGGTGAGCACCGTGGCCGCGTCCACCACCGCCTTCATCAGGGGAGGGAGATCGCGCGTGGTGGCAAGCACCCGGCTGATCTCAAGCAGGCGCTCAAGGCGCTGCACACGGTCGACGGCCAGGTCAGGATTCATACTCATTGCAGGCGTGGCGCGATTATAGCATAGCCGCTTCGCCGCCCAATACGCAGCGT
>JAPLGX010000108.1 GCA_026389925.1 Chloroflexota bacterium | reverse complement strand
TGCGCGATTGGATTCCGGTGCGAGGCACAAGCGGCTGGGGAGATGGCGCGCCGCGTACTGAGGGACTACAGACGGTAGGTCCAGGCCGAGTGAGCGTACTTCTCCGTGGCCAGGGCCTCCGCCCGGCGGCGTTCTGCCTCGCCGAGCCCGGCCTCGACGAAACGCATGGGGAGCGCAGCGGCGAAGCCATCAGCCAGCGCGCGCGCCGCCTCGCTCCAATCCACCTCTCGGCCGAGGGCTTCGCTCAGCGTCAGGGCCCGGGCGTGAACGCGGGCCTCGATCTCGGACGGCGTGCCCTGGGTGACACGCAGGGCGCGCACGATGCGGGCGATATCGCCCGTGAGCGGCAGCGAGCCATGTTGCAGGACGACCCCGCGCCGGCGCCATTGGGCGCTGCCCATCAGCTTTCGCCCGCCGCAGGTGATCTCGTAGTTGGAGGGCACCTCAAAACACACCGGCCCGAGCGGGGGTTCGGCGGGGTATTCGGCATCCGCCTCCACGTGCGCGCCGAGCGCGCGCAGCCCGGCCACCAAGCCGCGGCTGAGACGGCGGTAGCTTGCCAGCACGCCGCCCGCCATGAGCGGATGGGTTTCGGGAGCCACGACAGCGTAGGTCAATTCGTCGGTGTGCAGAATCGCTCGGCCGCCGGTGGCTCGCCGCACAAGATCCCAACCCAGGTGGTGCAGTGCATCTGGGTCGGCATCCGCCGCCGGTTGCGCATGGCCGAGCGAAAGGCTCGGCGGCGCCCAGGCATACAGGCGCACCGTCGGCGGGTGTGTGCCCGCCTCAACCGCCTCGACCAGCGCCTCGTCAATGGCCATGTTCATCGCGCCGGGCAGAGGCTGGGTGAGGATCAAATGCCAGGTATCCGCTGGAGTCCGCATAGGGTGCTCGGTCTCACCTGAGGTCATTCTACCCTTCGGAGAGGCGCCCCGGCCGGCGGTGGATTAGCGCTGAACCGAGGCAGAGGGGGTTTGGTCTGAGCCCCGCCTGGGCCATCGGGTATAATCTCGGCGCTCGGGCTGCGATTGGATGACCCCCACTTTGTTTGTGCCTCTCGGTTTCCACCTGCAATGACACTTCGCCTGGCGGTGTGTTTCCACTTCAGCCAACCCTTGGCCGAGCGCGCGGGCACAGCCAGCCGGCTGGGCTACCGCGGCCTGGTTGAGGTGTTGAAGCGCCACCCCAACCTCAAATTCAACCTCAGCCTGGGTGGGGCTCTTCTCCACGCGCTGCACTGGCTGGACCCGGGAACGCTGGAGAGCCTGCGGGAGGGGGTCCGGGCAGGGCAATTCACGCTGCTGGGCAGCACCTATGCCGGCAACCTGCCGGCCGCCTGCGACGGATGGGATAACGCTCAGCAGCTTGCGCTGCACCGGGCGCTGATGCTTGAGGAGTTCGGCACGGCGCCCATAGTCTTTGCCAACCCTGGAGGCGCCTTCTCGCCCCAGATGGCGCCGCTTCTCGCCGCGGGCGGGTACGGGGCCACGATTGTGGAGGGCCGCATGCTGCGCCAGGCCGGCGTGACCCTGCCCCTCGTCTACGGCCTGCGCCATGGCGACCATGCGCTCGGCCTGCTGTGGGCCGAGGAGTCGTTGGCTGCGCGCCTGTACGCGGCGGCATGGTACCGCCGCCCGGAGCTGCTCGAGCGCGGGGTGGACGAACTTGCCGCGTTGCCGCGCACAAGCGAGCTGCTGCCACTGCTCGCGCTGGACGCCGACGCGCTCGGGGTCTGGGCGCATCAGAATGGTCTTGATCCGCGTGCCGATTGGGAGGGCTTGGAGCAGGTCTTAGCGCAGCTCGAGCGGCGCGCCGACATCGAGCTCGTCGGGCTCGAGAACCTCGCCGAGCCGACGCTCTTCATCGAGGGGTTGCTGGAGGGATGGGGTGCGGCACTCGATCGTGCAGCGGCCCTCGAGCCGGCGGGCGAGGCGCAGCCGTTCGCCGACTGGCGCGACTACCTGCGCCGCTCGCCGACCGTCATCCATTTTCGCCGCTTGCACAACGCCGTTCGCAACCGGCTGACCGCCATCGGGTCGGCCTGGGCCGATCCCGGCTGGGTGGC
>JAPLGX010000225.1 GCA_026389925.1 Chloroflexota bacterium | reverse complement strand
CGTACACGGTGAGTTTCGACGCGGACGGGCGTACCTACACAGTCACACCCAAGAGCGAGGCGGAATTTCGCCGCTACGCGCTGGGAAGCGACTGGGTGCTGAATGTCAATACGTTTGGCAGCGTGTTGAGTCTCGAGCCGGCGAACTAGATCGCATTGCGCGTAGAGCGCATGTTGCGCACAATGGGTTCAAGCCAGCGCGGCGGGGTGACCCGCCGCGCTGATACGTTTATGCACGGGATTCGCGCCCACGCGCCAATTGTGGGCACGTTGAGCGCTGCCGGCAGCATTCCCGATCACAACGATTGCATCCCGGGGATGGACATCGATCCACCGTGAGGGCCACGGCCTCATCCTGCCGGACAATGGGCGGATGGCGAGCTGACGTGGCGCATCACGGTGAAGAGAATCGGATGGACCAGGTTTCAGCGAACGGCAGGAAGTTGTCCCTCGCGCCGCCCACCTGCTACCGCAGTGACCGCAAGCAGCGCGAGCACAGCCACGCCGGCCCAAGCCACCAACGAGACGAGTTGGGTGGCCGATTGCTTGAGGGCGATGCCGATGTACGCCCACACGAAGACGAGCACGTAGGCTGCGTCGCGCCGGGTGAACGCGACCAGCCCCGCCAGGACGACACCCACGGCGAGCATCAGCGCCGCCCAGGCGGCCGCTTCCAGCCCCCAGCCGCTCCAGCCGACGAAATCCAGGACATCGGTGACATTGGCAATCGTCGCCACGCTTACCCAGCCCAGGTAGATGCTGAACGGCACGCGCACCGCCCAGCGTTCCCCGGTGGAGGTCGGTCCTCGTCCGATACCCAGCGCGAGGTAGATGCCGATCAGGCTGGCCAGCAGCGTGAGCATCGCCACCAGGGTCAGCAGGAAAAGGTTGTAATGCCAGAAGAAAAGCCAGGCCACGTTGGCCACGCTGGCGACCACGAACAGCGGATCCACGCGCGCCAGGCGCGGGTTGCTGCGCTGCGCCGGCAGAGCCTGGTAGATTGCGTAGGCCAGCAACCCGATGTAGATGAGACCCCAGATCGAGAAGACGTAGCCGGCGGGGACGAAGAGCACGCGGAAACGGTCCGATATCTCGCCCGTGTTCTGACCGTTGAGCGGCAGGGCGTTGGCCAGGATGTTCATGAACACCGTGCCAACCACAAGGATCACGTTCAGCCAAACAAGCACAATGCTTCGTTTCATCAGTTCCTCCTTAGGCAGAGCTTCGTACAGACTATGCCGCGCGCCGGCCCATCCAGAAGCGCCACCAGTCGCCGCCGCTGGTGATCAGGGCGATCAACGCATACAGCGCGCCGGCAAAGAAACCCAGCACCATCATCAGCGCCACCCACAGCGCCGAGCGCGCAAGAGACTTCTCGCGATAGACAATCCAGCCCGAGAAGAGGATGAAGCCCACATAGAGATCAACCATTGAGACGATTCCCCAGGGCATCGTCAGAAGGCGCGCGCCCTCACCCAGAAAATCCCCAACGGTGAAGCCGTAGATCAGCACGGCTGTCATGGCCAGCAGGCCGAGCAGTGCAATGAGTTTTGCCAGGCGCATAGTTTTCCCTTTCATCATGTCGGAGTGCGCATGAGGTTGCCCATCCGTGCAGCGGGCAATCTCCCGGCGTGGTTCAGCGGCGGATTCGTTTCGGGATCCACGGGACAAAGGCGCTCGTGCTCTCGACGTATTCGGGGTAGCCGGGCTTGGTATCCTTGAGCGTCTTCTCAAGCAGCGTCACGCCCGAGACGCGCACGAGCAGCGTGGTCATGAGCAACGGGCCGAAGACCGTCCACCACCCGCCAGCGGCCAGCGCCAAGAGATAATAGCCCCACCACTGGGCGGCGTCGCCGAAGTAGTTGGGATGGCGAGTGTAACGCCATACGCCGCTGCGCAGGACTGTGCCCTTGTTTGCTGGATTCGCGCGGAAACGCGCGAGCTGGAAGTCGCCCACGGCCTCGAAGAAGAAGCCAACCAGCCACACGCAGAGTGCCAACCCGTCGAGCCAGATGAGCCCGGAGGTTCCCTGCCGGAGCTGCGCGGAGAGCAGCGGCGCTGAGATGATCCACAGCAGCAACCCTTGCAGCAGGAAGACCTGGAAGAAGCTCTTCCACCACCAGCGGCCGCCGGATTCGGCGCGCCACTTGGCGTAGCGGAAGTCCTCCGGCTTCCTGGAGTTGCGCCAGAGGATGTAGAGCGAAAGACGCAGGCCCCAGATCGTCACGAGCGCGAGCAGCAGCCACTGGCGGGCAGGCAGGCCCTCAGGCGTGAGCAGCTGGTAGGCCCAGGCCGCGACGACAAAGCCCAGCCCCCAGAAGATGTCGACGATGCTGGAATTGCGCAGAGCCAGGCTGATGAGCCACAGGGCGGTCATGTAGGCCAGGATGATGAGGCCAACCATCAGATACGGTTGAAGGAAATCCACGTCGATGCTCCCTTGAGCCTCGTGATGCGTCGGGCGGGGCAACGGCCAGGCGGGAACACCGCCTGCTGGACCCCATTTCGAGCTTGATTATCACCTCGCGCCATGGGCGGGGCAAGGAGCTGTACAAGGTTTGTATTGACCGAGGTGTGCTGGCCGCGGGTGGACACAAACCGGCATGCAGGTAATGATGGGGCGCGCAATGGCATGCCCCAGCAAGACCATGACCAGTGCAGTTGAGGCATGCCGCCGCAGAAAAGACTCGCAGCTGTGCGGTCTCCCCCGCCCCCACTTCCGGCATCCCGCGCGCGGCAAGCCTTTGTTCCCCCGGCCATTCCCTTCCGCTTGAGGATCGGCTGCGCATGTTGTAGACTAGAGGAACGCACCCAGTGCGTGAGGCCAGCGCATGGCTAGAACTGCAGATTTCACCCCTCTCGCCGCGCTTCTCCTGGCAACAGTCGTGAGCGCGTGTCTCGGGCCGGCGACATCGCCCCCTGAGCCCACTGCCTCTGCCTCGCCCGGCCCGACGGTTGATCCCGTCGAACGCCGCTTCACTTCACGCCGTCTCGCCATGGTCACCCGCAGCATCGACGAGGCCGGCGTCCACGACCCGGCAACGCTGGCAGCCATGCGCGCGGTGCCGCGCCACCTGTTCGTCCCCACGAGCCTCCTCGATCAAGCCTATGAAAACCATCCATTGCCCATCGGCTACGGGCAGACGATTTCCCAGCCCTACATCGTCGGCCTGATGACGGCCGAACTCGAGCTCGAGCCAGATGACCGCGTGCTCGAGATCGGCACCGGCTCGGGGTATCAGGCGGCGGTGCTCGCGCACATCGTGCGCGAGGTGTTCACCATTGAGATCATTGCCCCACTGGAGGAGGAGGCCGCGGCACGCCTGGCCTCGCTCGGGTACAACAACATCCGCGTGCGCGTCGATGACGGCTACTACGGCTGGCCGGAGGCGGCCCCCTTCGACGCCATCCTCGTCACTGCCGCCCCGGACCACGTGCCGCAGCCTCTCCTGGGGCAGCTCGCCATTGGCGGGGTGATGCTGATCCCGGTCGGCCCGGTCGGCTTGTATCAGGAGTTGTGGAAGATCCGCCGCGTGAGCACGGAACAGTTCGATTCGGTCAGCCTGGGCGGTGTGGCATTCGTGCCCCTCACGCGCAACGCGCCGTGAGGTGCTCCCAGCGCACGAGGGCCATGAGCGCCGCCCCATAGCACAATCCTCCCACCGTGAGGACCGCGCCAAACCCGGCCTCAAGCGCGAACAACGCAGCAAGCACACCGGCCACAACCGAGAAGCTCCCGTTTACCGCCCACACCCAGGGCGTGATGCCGGGCGAGGTCTGCTCCGCGAGGCGCAGCCCACGCACAAACGGCACTCCCATCAGCACGCCCAGCGGAAGGGTTGCGGCAAGGACTGCAAGCGCGCGCAGCGCAAACGATTGACCCAGCGCGCCTGCCCAAAGCACGGGCGCAGCGGCGAAGACAAGCGACATACTGAGAAGCGCCACGAGCGTTGCGCGGAGCGGTGCGCGGTGAGCAAGCAGGCTGCCGATGCCGGAAGCCAGCAGCAGTGACCCGATCACCCAGGCATAGGCGACGGAGGTACGTTCGAGGAGCAAGGTGGCACGCTGGGCAAGAGGCACCTCCAGGAAGATGTATCCGAGCCCCAGCGCGCCGAAGTACGCCATGAGCGGCATTCGCGCCTGCCGCGCCGGCGCAGGCAAGCGGGTCTCCCTGGCACGCGCCTTCCCAAGCACGAGCGGCAGGGACATGAGGACGCTGGCCGCCGCGACCGCGAAGGCCAGCAGCAGAAGCAGGAGGAAGTAGCCGGTCCCACCGAATGGCGCCCAGACCTTGCCCACCATGGCGAGCACCTCACGCGTCTGCCCCCACCTGAAGAAGTTAAAGAAGAACGGTCGCTCATCCCGCGTGGGGCAGATGTCAAACTCGTAGTCGGCGCAGGCGCGCCACCCGTGTTCTAGCAGACGCGCGAAGAGGCTGGCATGGAGCGGCTCGGGCTGGCGGAAGAAGCGGTTGACCTCGGCCTCCGTCATGCCGGGGTAGAGGATGGCATCGAAGCCTCGCGAGGCCAGAAAGGCGCGGATCTTCTCGCTTTCGCCGCTTGTGAGCGGGCTGCGGCTCACGCCAATGGACACCGTGCGCATCGTGCGGAAGGCAAAGAGGCGCCCCGCCGGATCGTCCCACCCCAGCCGCTCCATCGCCGCCAGAAGCGTGGCAAAGGCGCGGGCCTCCTCGCTCGGCGGGTTTTGCGCCCAACGTGTCATGAAGAGAATCCCGCGCGGAGCGAGGCGCGCGAGGTCGTCGCTCATCGCTTCAACGGTGAGCCCGTACGTCTCTCCCAGCGCCATGGCGCCGGCGGTTGTGGGGCGGTAGGCATCAGTGAGGGCCAGCACGACCAAGTCGTATTGGCCCCCATCCCTGCGCACGAAGTTCCGAATCGAACTGCGGATCGGATGGACTTCCGGCCTGGCATACAACCCGTACGAGAAATCCAGGTATGGTCCCTCCAGTGCGTCAAGCGCCAGCCCGTTTTCCTCCACCACCTCCACTTCGCGTGCTCCGCCAGCCAATGTCATCACGGCGTCCATTCCGCCACCGCCACCGAGAACCAGCGCGTGCGCCTGCGTGCGCAGTTCGAGCACCAACCCGAGCGGCAGGTGCGCGGCCAGGTCGTGCGCGGATGGGCTTTCCGGGTCGAGCCGGGTGATCGCCGCCGGCTGGTCCCCGTCCACAAAGAGCGCGGCTTGTTCGGGAAGCGACGCGCGCGCCGCAAGCGCGAGGCCGGGCCACTGATGGAACGCGCTGCTCTCGACGACCTGCACGCGTGCGGACGCATCCTCCCGCGAGTAGCCGATGCGCACATCGGGCGCAAGCAGCGCGACCGAGAGGGGCTTGTACGGCGATAGTCGCACACTGAACGCGGGCGCCCCGCGCCAGGCAAGGGCAAGGAACCCGCCCGCGCCCAGGCAAGCCAGCCAGGCGACAACGCGCCAGCGAGGACTACTGAGCAGGGCCGATGAAATCAGCCCGCACGAGACGATCACCAACAGCACGGCCTCCAGACTCACCCCGCGCAGGAGCGGCAGCACGCCCAGCGCCCCCGCCGCTGAGCCGAGCAGGTTGGCAGCATAGACCCCTTGAGCGCCGTGTGGGGTCTCGGCCAGCATCTGTCCTGTGAGCAGACCGGCAGCGAAGAAGGGCAGTGCAGCCACGGTGAAGTAGAGCGCGAGCCAGGCGATCTGGCGCGGGTCCCAGACGAGCGCGTACGAGTCAAAAGGAATCCGGTTGAGCACAAGCCATCCGAGCGCGGTGGCCAGCGCGAAGGCGAGCGCCACCGCCCAGGGGACGAGGCGTCGACCAACGAGCGCGAGCACCGTGCCTGCCGCGCCGTAACCGAGAAGCGCCAGGCTGATCACCATGAAGGCGAAGTGATGGAACTGCTGGAGAGAGAAGAGGCGCAGCAATACAACCTGGAGTGCCAGCGCGGCGCCAGAAAGCAGCGCGAGCGCGATGAGCGCCGCCAGGGACCACGAGAGACGGCCGGGTGGAGCCGGAGAGGCAACGGTCACATGGACCTCGGGCTAGGGGCAAGTCGCGAGCCAGGCATCGAGATCGCGGTTCTTGAGCACCATGCTGAAGCCCAGGCGACGCGTCTGGGTACAAGCGGCCTGCCAGTCTACTCCACTGTCGGTGTACTCCACCGCAACCACCAACTTGCCGCGCGCCACAAAGGAAGCAAAGGCTTCGCACCAGCCCTGCGCAGAGCAGTCCTCCCCGAGCGCCCAATCGAAGTCATCGGCCAAATCCATCGCCTGGTCGGGGTCGTTCTTCAGCCCGATCGATAGGCCGCGGGCGTGGGCCGCGCGGGCCAGCCAGCGGTTGAAGTTGAGTTGATCCTGCGAGCTGAGCGGGAAGCCGGTGGCCGCCTGATAGGCATCGATATTGTCGGGCTCGACCCCATCAAACCCCTTGCCCTGACACAGGTCGAGGCGCGCCTCAATGATCGGAGCGAGCACGTCCATCTGGCGGATGTCGAGCCACCATTCGCCGGGACAGCCGACATACGGGCGCCCAATGACACCCTGCGGAAAGAGGCCCACATCCGGCCGCCAGTGCTCGAAGGTGCCCGCGCTCAAATAGCAGATGACGCGCCTGCCCTGTGAATCTAGTTGCGCGACGGTCTCGCGGGATGTCTCGAAGAGGTCAAGGTCGTATATGTCCGCCGCGATCGACGTATCGACCGGCAGTCCGGAGAGCTGCCACTGCCATGACTGTCCGGGGCGCGGCCGCCACCACGATCCGCTGGCAGCCTGCGCGGCCTCCATGGTCGCGGACACAGGCCCCGTAGGCTGCGTCGTCGCACGCATCGGGGTCGCAGCCGGATCCGCCGCGCAGGCGGCGAGGGCACCCGTCACCACTACGAGCGCAACACAGACGGCGCCTTCTTGCGCACGCCGAGCAGGTGATGCATATCCGAAACCGGGGCCGCGCATAGCAGATCTCTTTGCCCCTCCCCCAAGAGAACGAGGCGGCTCGCGGGCCGCCTCGTGTTAGAGCCTCATGCCATACTCTTAACCTTGCGCCGGCAGCGCGGCCCAGCCCGCGCCGAAGGTTGTGGCCCGCACCAGGTTGCTTTGCGAGCCGGAGGGTAAGCGCAAGTAGTCCTCGGTGGCGGCTTCGAGGTTGGAGTACTGCCCGCGATACCCCGGCGGCAGGATGGCCGCCAGTTGGTACATGATTTCGCTTGTCATCCGATTCCGTACCTCGCGCGTGATTTTCTCGCCGCGCGGGTCGAGATAGAAGGGGTGGCCGACGGTAATGGTGAAGTCGGTGCGCTGCAGGCGGCGGATGTTGCGGTGGAAGCGCTCACTGCCGTAATACGCCACCGGCTGCAGCGGCGCGCCGCTCTTCAGCGCGAGCATGACCACGCCCGGCTTCCCGCGGCGCAGCCGCCCGTCGTTGCTGCGCGTGCCTTCGGGCGCAACGCCCATAATGTCGCCGCGCTGGAGGACCTCGAGCGCTTTGCGGAACGCATGCGTGCCGGCTCCGCCACGGTGCAACGGGATGGCCTGGAACACATTGAACAGCCAGCCCATGGCCGGGTTATCCCATGTTTCGCTTTTGGCGAAACCGGTGACGGGCCGCGGCCGCAGGTGGGAATACATGAGGGGAGCATCCAGGAAGTTGACATGGTTGACGACCAGGATGAGCGGCCCACGCGAGGGGATGCGTGCCACCTCGCGGTCGTCGACCCGGCACAGGATGCGGGTCATGCGCCGCAGGGTCCCAGCCACCACCCATTCGGTCACGCTCATGCGGCGCCTCCGGCGGGCGAGGTAATGATCTCAATGGGACGCGGGACGATCTCGACCACCAACCGCGTGCCATCAATCGAGAGCGTCTCGCCGTCGGCGTGTGCGGGCAGCACGCCCTCCAGGGCGGTGACGGTGATGCGCTTTGTGCGCTGAGTGACGATGGCCGGGTGCGATCCCTGCGTGCCCTGCATGAAGCGCGGGATGAGCGCGAGGATGCCCGCCTTGCTGACCTGCCGCGCAATGCACAGGTCGAACAGACCATCGTCAATAAGGGCGCTGGGCGCCATCATGAACCCGCCGCCCATGCGCCGCCCGTTCATGATCGAGACCATGAGCGCCGAGAGTTCGAGCGGGCCGCTATCGGTTTCCACGCGCACGCGCGGCGCCCGGAAGTAAAGAAAGATGGTGCGCAGGGCTGCGACGATGTAGGAGGGAAAACCGCTCAGGTGTTTGAGCTTCACCGCCTCGAAGCCAACCACCGCGTCGAAGCCGACGCCCACCCCGTTGCCGAAGTAGCGGCCCTGCGGGTACAACCCGCCTGAGACGCGCCCCACGTCCATGGGAACACGGCGGCCGGCAGCCAGGGCGGCCAGGCCGGCCTCTACACCGCGCGCAACGCCCATCCCGAACGCAAAGTCGTTGCCGCGGCCGACGCTCACCACACCCATCACCGGCCGCAGCCGCGGGTTGGCCTCGCGCGCCAGCATCAGTCCGTTGAGCACCTCGTTCGCCGTGCCGTCGCCGCCGACCGCCACCACCACCTCGTAACCTGCAGCGGCAGCGTCCCGGGCCAGTTCGGCCGCATGCCAGGGGCGTTCGGTGCGCACCAAGTCGTAAGAGAGCCCCGCTTGCTTTAGACCTGCTTCCAAGACCGGGATCGATTCGCCGCCGGCGCCGCGGCCAGAGATTGGGTTGACGATGATCTTGTGACGGGCCATGGTGTTCTGCTCCCCTTCCAGGATGTCAGACAGACTGCGCTGCGGTGCACCCACCGAATTATCCGGCCAAGCTCTCCACACGTACCCTGTCGGGGCGCGCTAAGCTTATGTCGGAAGGTCCACTCGTGCCCGCGATCAATCGCGTTTGCCGGCGATGACCACAACATCGGCCCCCACCAGCAATCCCTTGCGGCCTTGAATCACACCCGACAGGAGGGTCACCCCGATCGGCCGCCTGGCGCTGCGAACACGGCGCTCGTCCGCCTCGCCGCAGGTCTAATGGGTCAGGTCGTTCAGTTCATCGCGCGCATCGAGAGCCCGGCCAAAGTAGAAGCCCACGCCCACCAGGAAGAGCAGCGCAACCAGCGCAACCAGATAGGCGCGAGGGTCTGGCCAAAAGAAGGGCAGGAGGATTATCACGAGCACGCCCAACACCGCGCCGATCAAGGCCCACACATACTTGTGCGGGATCTCGGTGAGCATGCTGAGCGAAAAGCGCTTCACTGTGGTGCGGCGGCGGGCGGCCACCTTGGCCTCGACCTTGCGCCGCTTGGCGTGCGGATCGCGCGCGCTGATCTGCTTCTCACGCAATCGCTGCAGGCGCTCTCGATCGTTGGGCGAATTCGACATCTTGCATCCTCCACCGAGTTGCCCAGCCAGGGCGCGGCGCCCCAAGCCCGTGCCAGAGCACGCTGGCCGCGGGCGGGGCCGCGAGCCCAGCGCCGGGCGCCTTACTCTTCGATATGATACTTGAACGACAGCTTCACCTTGGCGCGGTAGGCGACCACCTTGCCATCGTCGAGCTGGACATCGAGCTCGGAGATCTCGGCGACGCGCAGGTCGCGCAGCGTTCTGGCTGCCTGGTTGATGGCGACCTGAGCCGCCTTCTCCCACGATTCGGGACTGGTCCCAACCAATTCAACGATCTTGTAGACGCTCTCGCCCATCTTTGCCTCTCCTTGACTCTCAATGCGCAGGTGCGCGGCGTGACCCGCGCTCACTCCATGGAGGTTAGGGGCGTGGTCGACATGGCCGGCGGTTTGGGGCGGCGCGACTCCACCAGCCGCACCACCTTCTGCACGAGGGACGAGCCGACGACGGCACACGCGTCGATCGGCAGGTAGTGCCCGGCCGAAGCGTCGAAGAGCACTGAGCCCCGCGCCTCGAATTCTTCATCGGCCTGCCACAGGATCGCCATGAGTGGGAAGCGCGGCAGCGGCCGGAAGCGATAGGCCGCATCCCCGAACGGCTCGCCCTCGCCGCCCATGGTCTCGGCGGCGTACTTGAATGCCGCAACCTGGTCCCCCAGCGATTTGGCCAGACGGTTGCCGGCGTAACCCTGGAACGCGTTGTGATAGAAGGTGCCGCCGGGCACGTCGCGAAAGGCCACCCATTTGCCCGTCAGGGGCGCGCCATCGGCGGTATGCAGATAGTAGAGCAGCAGCGCCAGCGTGCCCGGCGGGCATTCGCACTCATACTCCGGCACACGCACCGCGTATTCCACTCCCCAGTAGGGCACGACAATGGCTCCATCACGGTAAACGGTGCCCGCGTTGAGCGCCGTCTGCTCGGGCGTGCGCTTGGCCAGATCGCGCTGCAAATCACCGATCGGCCGGGTCAGGGTTTCTTCCCAGGCCGCGCGAGCGGCGGAGACGTCGTGGACCTTCTGCGTCATCGCATTCCTCCCTCAGCCAAGTGCAGAGGCCACAGTGAGCGTGCCCGGGAACCCGGCACGCGGGCCAAAGTGCTCACGCGAATCACGCGCGGGGGGCTTCTCGCTTAGCGGCGTCCCCTCGCGGCGGACATGGCTAGCTGCGCGCCTCGGACGAGGCAGCCGAACGAGCCCGATAGTGCGTCGCGGGCAGGCGGCGCAAGGCATCCGCAGCCGTCTCAGGCGTCAGGTCGCGCTGCGGCATGGCCAGCATCTCGTATCCCACCATGAACTTGCGTACCGATGCCGAGCGCAGGAGCGGCGGATAGAAGTGCACGTGCAGGTGATGCGCGTCGACATGCGGCTCGCGCCAGGCCGCCTGATGAAAGCCCATGCTGTATGGGAAGGATACCTCAAACAGGTTGTCGTAGAGAATGGTCACCGCTCGCAGGATCTCGGCCAGGTCCTGCGCCTCCTGCGGTTCCAGGTCGGGCAAGCCGGCGGTGTGCCGGCGCGCGAGCAGCAGCGTTTCGAACGGCCAGACGGCCCAGAACGGCACGATGACGAGGAACGACGCGTTGGCCGCGACCACGCGCGTGCCGCGCGCGGCTTCCTCGCGGGTCAAGTCGCACACGAGGCAGCCTCCCGTTCGCTCGAGGTAGGCCTGTTGGGCCGCGGCCTCCTTGGCCGGCTCGTTCGGCACGTGGCGCGAGGCCCACACCTGGCTGTGCGGGTGTGGGTTCGAGCAACCCATCGCTTCGCCTTTATTCTCGAAGATCTGAACGTGATGAATGAAATCCAGCGCGGCCAGCTCGAGCGTTTGGTTTCGCCAGGTTTCGACCACCGCGTGCACCTGCTCGAGGGCCAGCTCCGGCAAGGTGAGATCGTGGCGCGGCGAATAGCACACCACCCGGCACAGGCCAGGTTCGGCCTCCGCCGCAAAGAGCGGCCCAGGGTCGGGCGCAAGCCGTGGTGCACTCCCAGGCGGGAGCAGCGCCGGATAGTCGTTGTCGAAGACGAAGGTCGCGGTGTAGTTCGGGTTGCGCCGGCCTGCGGCGCGGGCGTTGCCCGGGCAGAGGTAGCACCGGGGGTCGTAGGCAGGGGGCACGTCGGCAGGCGTCGCTTCGACGTGGCCCTGCCACGGGCGCGCCGTCCGTTGCGGGGAGACCAGGACCCATTCGCCGGTAAGGGGGTTGAGCCGGCGATGCGGCAGCTCGGTGAGCATGTCCTCGAGCTCCTCCGGGTGCGGGCGGCCCGCGGGGCCGCCGAGGCTCAGGTCAGATGCGGTCGGTCAGTTCCTCAACCTCTTCGTACCACTTGACCTTGTCGCCGATCAGGCTGCGCGTCTTCCAGGCCATGTTCGTGGGCGCTTCTTCGATCGCCGCTTGCAGTTGGTCGATGCGCTCGACCACGATGGGCCGGTCCTCTTCGGTGAGACAAACCGATGGTGCGGATCAGCCCGGAGCTGCCACGCGCGTACAGTTTCACACTGACAACTGTACCTGCCATTGGGTCATCTCCTTGACATTCAGGCTGAGACACCCACACAGGGGGTCCCTGGTGCACGGGTCAATCGGGTCGAACCCCTCACCCAGGCTGAGCCTGGAGAGCCTCACATCCCTTCCTTGGGGCTAATTGTCGTGGAAAACCTGGACGGCGGCAAGCGCCCGCCGCCAACGGTCCAGACGGTTCTCGCGTTCATCCTCACCAATGACGGGAGTGTATGTGGCCTGTGCCCGCCAGCGTGCGGCGAGCTCGGCCAGCGGGAGGCCCAGCGCCGAATGTCCGGCCAGAGTCGCAATGCCAACGGCGGTCGCCTCGCGCGCGGCCGCCACGCGAACCTCCAGCCCGGAAAGATCGGCCAGCGCTTGCATGAGGTATGGGTTGGCCGCCGGACCGCCGTCGACTCGCAGCCAGCTCCCCGCCCGCCCGCCATCCTGCTCCATGGCCCGCACGACCTCGGTCACGCGGCAGGCAATCCCTTCGAGGGTGGCCCGCACCAAGTCCTCCGGCGTGGTGGCGCGGCTGAGGCCGA
>JAPLGX010000069.1 GCA_026389925.1 Chloroflexota bacterium | reverse complement strand
TGTGCCGGATTTGCTTTCGCGAGCAGGCCTTGGCGGGGAAGATCCCCGGCGTGGTGAAGGCCTCGTGGTAGGGGCGGGTGTGCCCTTCTGGATCGGAAGGAGAGCTGTCTCATGACCATTACGGATCCTATCGCCGACATGCTAAGCCGCATTCGCAACGGGCTGATGGCCGGGCATGCCGTCGTGGCCATGCCTGCCTCGCGTATTAAGGTCTCGCTGGCGCAGATCCTCAAGGACGAAGGCTACATCGACAAGTTCGAGGTGGTCAACGAAGAGGGCAAGTTCTCCGCGCTGCGCGTCCACCTCAAGTACGTCGGCGAGCGCCGCGAGCGGCGCTCGGTGATCGCCGGGCTCGAGCGCGTCAGCCGGCCGGGGCGGCGGGTGTATGCCGGGCGCAACGAGATCCCGCGGGTGCTGTCGGGCCTGGGGGTGACGATTCTCACTACGCCCAAGGGCGTGATGACCGGCGCGCGCGCCCGCAAGCTTGGCGTGGGCGGCGAAGTGATCTGCAAGGTCTGGTAAGCGCGCCTGGCGCATCACGGCCAGAACGGGCGCAAGGAGGAAGGCGTGTCGCGAATCGGACGAATGCCGGTGAAGATCCCGGCCGGGGTAAAGGTGGAGATCACCGGCGCCCAGGTGCACGTGCACGGCCCGAAGGGCGAGCTGACCCGGGCCTTCCCGCAAGGCATGACCATCGCCCAGCAGGGCGATGAGGTGACCGTGCAGCGGACGAGCGACGAACGGCGCTGGCGCGCTTTTCACGGAATGACCCGTGCGCTGATCCAGAACATGGTCACCGGGGTGAGCCAGGGCTATTCCAAGCAGCTGCAACTCGAAGGGGTGGGGTACCGCGCCGAGATTAAGGAGAAGAACCTGGTGGTGAGCGTGGGCTTCTCGCATCCGGTGGTGGTCAAGCCGCCGGAGGGCATCGGCTTCAGCGTGGACGAGAAGGTGCGCATCATTCAGGTGAGCGGATACGACAAGGAACTCGTCGGCCAGGTGGCCGCCGACCTGCGCAAGATCCGGCCGCCCGAGCCGTACAAGGGCAAGGGTCTGCGCTACGTCGGGGAACGGGTTCGCCACAAGGCGGGCAAGGCCGGCAAGGCCGTTGCCAAGTAACAGGTGAGATGATGGCGCACAAATCTCGAACTCTGGCGCGCAAGCGCCGCCACATGCACATCCGCCGCACCGTCAGCGGCAGCGCTGCGCGTCCGCGGCTGAGCGTGTTCCGCAGCCTGTCGGAGGTGTACGCCCAGGTGATTGACGACGAGCGCGGGCAGACGCTGGTTGCCGCCTCGACCCTCGACCGCGGCCTGGCCGCTAGGCTCAAGGGCCTCAACAAGAGCCAGCAAGCCAAGGAAGTGGGAAAGCTGGTGGCCGAGCGGGCGCGGGCGAAGGGCATTGCCGCTGTCGTCTTCGATCGCGGCGGGTACCGCTATCAGGGTCGCGTGCGTGCGCTGGCGGATGGTGCGCGCGAGGCCGGGCTCGAGTTCTAGCGTGGGAGTGAGACATGCGACGAAACGAGAGAAACGTCCGGGTCGAGGAAAAGCCGGAATTTGACGAGCGCGTGATCGACATCGCCCGCGTAGCCAAAGTGGTCAAGGGCGGCCGCCACTTCTCCTTTCGCACCGTGGTGGTGGTGGGCGACAACCATGGCCGGGTAGGCATCGGCATGGGCAAGAGCCGCACGGTGCCGGATGCGATCCGCAAGGGCACTGAGCGTGCGCGCCACGCGATGAAGACCTTCCCGCTTTCGCGCACAACCATCCCGCATGAAGTGATCGGTCGCTGCGGCGGGGCGAGGGTCATGCTCAAGCCGGCCTCGCCCGGCACGGGCGTGATCGCGGCCGGCGGCGTGCGCGCCGTGCTCGAGGCGGCTGGCGTGCGCGACATCCTTAGCAAGTCGCTCGGTTCGGCGAACACCCTCAATGTGGTGGGAGCCACGGTGGATGCCCTGGACCGGCTCTACGACCCGGCCAAGCTGGCCGCCATGCGCGGCAAGCCGGCCGAAAGCCTGAAGCCCTTCTGGGAGCGGAGGAAGAGTGACTAGTCCATCCGAACCCCGAACGCGCAAGAGCCAGCCCGCAGGGCGCGTGCGCGTGCGCCTGGTGCGCAGCCCGATCGGCAACACCTACCGCCATAAGGCCACCATTGCGGCGCTAGGCCTGCGGCATCTGAATCAAGTCGTCGAGCAGGAAGACACGCCTCAGCTGCGCGGCATGCTGGCCAAGGTGGCTCACCTGGTAAGCGTCGAGGCCGCGCCGGCCGGCAAGGAGAAGGCGTAATGAAACTGCATGAGCTCAAGCCCAACCCCGGCGCCACGCACCGCAAGAAGCGCGTCGGCCGCGGCACCGCTGCCGGGCAAGGCAAGACCGCCGGGCGCGGCACCAAAGGCCAGGGCGCGCGCCAGGGAGGGGGCCCTGGGCTGTACTTCCAGGGCGGGAACCTGCCGCTCTTCCGTAGTCTGCCCTTCAAGCGCGGCTTCGATCCGCTCGAGCGGACGATATACAACGAGATCAACTTGGAGACCTTGGCCTCGCTTCCGGCCGGCATGCGCGTCACGCCTGAGTCGCTGGCGGGCCTGGGGCTCCTCAGCCGCCCCGAACTGCCGGTGGTCATCCTCGGCCGGGGCGAGGTGAAGGTGCCGCTGACCATTCAGGTGCAGCGCATCAGCAAAGGAGCCCGCGCCAAAATCGAGGCGGCGGGCGGCACCGTGGAGGAGTTCTCCGCCGCCTAGCGGTGGAGACTAAGGAGCCAGAGCATGCGGCGTTCGGCCTTGCGTCATCTATGGACCGCTCACGACCTGCGCAACCGGCTGCTCATCACGCTGGCGTTGCTGGTGATCTACCGCCTGGCCTCGCATGTGCCGGTGCCGGGGGTAGACCGCGCCGCCCTGGCGCAGATTTTCGCCCAGGGAGGCGCCGGCAGCACGCTGCTCAACCTGCTCGACCTGCTGTCGGGCGGCACGGTGTCGAACTTCTCGGTGCTGGCGATGGGGGTCTACCCCTACATCACGGCCCAGATCATCCTGCAGCTTCTGGTGCCGATCATCCCCGCCTGGGACCGGCGCATGAAGGAAGACCCGCAGGAAGGCCGGCGCTGGATGGAGCGCTGGACGTATTACCTGGCCGTGCCGATGGCCACACTCAACGCGATCGGCCAGGTGCGCCTGTTCCAGACGCTGGCCGGCGGGCTGCCGATCATCAAACACTTCGGCTTCACCGGTGAGAACCTGCTGCCGACGATCACCACGTTGCTCACGATGACCGCCGGGACGATGTTCGGCATTTGGCTGGGCGAGTTGATTTCGGAATACGGCGTGCGCAACCAGGGCCTGTCGCTCATCATTTTCGCGGGCATCGTGGCGCGCATCCCGGCCAACTTCGGCCAGCTGCTCACCGACGAGCAGCGGCGTTGGTTCCTGATCTCGTTCTACCTGGTGCTGATGATGCTGACCGTGTTTGCCATCGTGGTGGTGCAGCAGGGGCGGCGCAACGTGCCGGTGATGTACCCCGGCCGGCGCATCGGCCACCGCCAGGCAATGCCGGTCAAGGGCACGCTGCCGCTCTTGGTGAACATGGCGGGCATGATCCCGCTCATCTTCGCCCAGTCGTTCCTGACCTTCCCGGCGATCATCGCCCAGTTCTTCATTGCCTCCAAAACGCTGTGGGTGCGCAACCTGGCCTCGGGCGTGGAGACGATCTTCGGCGGCAAGAGCGGGTGGTACGGGCTCATGTATTTCGTGCTGGTCGTGCTCTTCACTTTCTTCTATACCGATGTGCTCTTCGCGCAGCAGAACTATGGCGATAACCTCAAGCGCTCGGGCGCGCAGATCCCGGGGGTGACGGCGGGAGCGCCGACCCAGCGCTATCTGACGCGGGTCATGCGGCGGATCACGCTGCCCGGGGCGCTGTTCCTGGGCGTGGTGGCCGTCTTGCCCTACATTGTCAATGTGGTGCTGCCGTTCGCCGGGAGCAGCAGCCTGCTGCTGGTTTCGTCCTCGGGCCTGCTGATCGTGGTGGGCGTGGTGCGCGATCTGTTCTTCAATCTCGAGGCGGAACTCAAGCTGAGGGGTTACGACGAGTCGATGCTCGTTCATTAGCGCCGGGGCTGGACCACGAGGCCCGACATGTCGGTTTACATCGTGATGCTCGGCCCGCCGGGTGTCGGCAAAGGAACCCAGGCGGCGGTGTTGGCAAAGAAGTTGGCGATACCGCACATTTCAACGGGCGACTTGTTTCGCCACCATATGCGTGAGAAGAGCGAGCTGGGGCGCCTGGCGCAGAGCTTCATCGACCGCGGCGAGCTGGTGCCGGATGAAGTGACGATCGCCATGGTTCGCGAGCGGCTGGCCCAGCCGGATTGCGGCCGGGGCGCCATCCTGGATGGCTTCCCGCGCACGCCGACCCAGGCCGAGGCGCTCGAGCAGACGCTGCAGCAAGTCTGCCACGGCTGCGTGCGGCTTGTGCCCTTTGTGACGGCCCCCGAGGCCACGCTGGTCGACCGGCTGGCCGGGCGGCTGACGTGCCGGGCCAAAGGCCACGTGTATCACCGCACGCTCAACCCGCCGCGCGTCGCGGGGACGTGCGATGTGGACGGATCGGACCTTTACCAACGCGATGATGACCACGAGGAAACCGTTCGCCGGCGCATCCAGGTGTACAGCGAGCAGACGGCGCCGTTGGTCGATTACTATCGCGGCAAAGGAATGCTGGTGGAGATTGACGGCGACCGGCCGATTGAGGACGTGACGGCGGATCTCATGGCCGCGGTGAAGGCG
>JAPLGX010000120.1 GCA_026389925.1 Chloroflexota bacterium | reverse complement strand
TATGAGCCCAGTGGCCCAAATGGGATCACACCGTCGCAGTTGCAGGGGAATCTGGCTGGAAGCGCGCGATTGGGCGAAAAGAGATCCGAGGCTCAAATGGCCTCGGATCTCCCACTTTGTAGCGGGGCCAGGACTCGCCCGCCCAGGACGCAGGCCAGGAAACCTGGGACCTCCGGGTTATGAGACGGGCTCCTGCAGAAGGGGCCTCAGCAACCAAGTGCATGTTCCCGAGGCTGCCCGTTGTGCCGTGGTGCTCGCATGCCCGGATGTCTGAGGTGGCAAGATCAAGGAATACGATAGAACATGTGCAAGCCGATGTCAACAGGGAGATCACCATGCGCCTCAAGAGGCATGTGCTGGCCGCCCGCCACATCCATCGCACAAGGCTTGTGCCGTGATCCGCTCGGATGGTGCGCGAAGAATTCGGCATTGCTGCGAGCGAAATCGAGGGCAGAGCCGAGTAGGACTCCTTAGCGAGAAAGCCAGGTCAGCTGGAGGGCAACGTGTTCCAACGACAACAATTCGGAGTGCATGCGTCTAACAAACCGGTCGACTGAGGAAGACATGCAGAAAGGGCCCTCGACGGACAGTCAAAACCCATCAATGGAGTATGTTTGCAGGTGCGATCGAGGTGTGTTGTCGGGCGGATGGGGTTTTCGGCCAGGACAGCCCTGTCGCTTCCAGGCCAACCGTGAGCTGCCCTGGGATGGCGACAAGAACATCGCGCAGCTGCTCGAATCCGGCACGACTGTTGTCGACCGAGAACGGGGCTTTGACTATCTCCCCTTTCTCATCCACCACCGCAAGGACGTGCTTGCGTTTGGCGATATCGATGCCACAATAGTGCATGGAGGCCTCCTGGTCATGAGGATTGAAGACGGGCGACCTCATAGCTCTACGAGACCCTCAGCCTTGTGTGTCATGCGCGGCTTGGCCGCAACCTGCCCTCGGAACGAGGGCCTGCTTATTCGAGACCTCTCGTAGAGCCGAGGCGACAGGCTAACGGATGAGGCTAAACCTCAAGGCGGGAACGTCGGCCTCGGCTTCTACGGAGATTATCGGCCAACCGTCGAAGGCTGGCCAACTCCTTTATACAAGGCGATAAATAGTCAAATTCTGTGTACAAAAAGGGAAAAATCAAATGGCAGAAGAATTGAATGGAACAGTAGCATTGGTAACCGGTGCCAGTAGCGGTATTGGCGAGGCGACAGCCCGCCAATTGGCTGCGCAGGGTGCGGCTGTAGCCCTGGTCGCGAGACGGAAAGAGCGATTGGAAGCATTGGCTGCTGAAATCAAATCCGCCGGAGGTCAGGCGCTGGTTTTGCCCACTGATATCTGCCAACAGGCAGATGCCATTGCAGCGGTCGAACGCACGGTAAACGAGCTGGGGCGGTTGGACATACTTGTGAACAATGCCGGACTGATGCTATTGAGTAATATTCACAATGCAGACACCGAAGAGTGGGAGCGCATGATTGACATCAACTTGAAAGGGCTGCTTTATGCCACGCATGCAGCGCTGCCACACCTGCTGAACGCGGCAGAAAATTCGCCGCGACGCGTGGCCGACGTGATTAACATAAGCTCGGTAGCGGGACGACGGGCGCGCAATGGCGCAGGTGTGTACAGTGCCACCAAGTTTGGAATAGTGGCATTCACCGAATCGCTACGCCAAGAGGTGACCGGAAGGCATGTACGGGTCTCCGTGGTGGAGCCAGGTGTGGTTCGTACTGAGCTTGACAGCCACATGGATCCAGAGAATCGCGCTCGGACAATGAAACCTTTTATGGGCGTCACTCCGCTCGAATCGGAAGATATCGCGGATATCATCGTGTTCATTGTCACGCGCCACTGGCGCTCCGCGATCAACGAAGTACTGGTTCGACCAACCGAACAGGCATTTTAAGATCGCAGGATACTGACGTCTTCACCCTGCGCACAGCGTGTCGGGCGCATCATTACAACGCCTGTGGTAGCCGAAAACCCCATCCGAACATGTCAGCGGTGGAAGAATCCGTCGAGGGGCGAGGGGCATGAACCCGACGGGCTGAGGTTGGGGGCTGTGACGCTCCCAGGACACGAACCTGGGATCGTGTGGTTATTAGCCCACATGGGCAGATGCGATCACGACATCGCGAACGCAGGGAAAACTGGCTGAATGCACGCGAGTAGATGAAAACAGAACCGAGGCTCAGAGGGCCTCGGTTCTTCATATAGGTAGCGGGGCCAGGACTCGCCTGCCCAGGACGCACATCGTCCCAATGTCCTTGGCGTGAGGCTGCCCGTAGTTCCGCGATACTAGCATGCCCGGATGTCTTCGATGGCAAGATCAAGAATGACGATAGATCAATTGCGACCAGATGTCAATGGGGCAACCCGTCATGCGCCTGCCAGGTTGCCGTAATGCCAAGAACTCACTCACTGTTTGCGTGATACAGGATCTTGCCTGAACATGCTTCGAAATGCCTGCGTGACCTCCTGCGATCAGTTAACGGCGAGCTGGGACTCCTTGTCGAAAACGTGGATGTGGTTCATGTCGAAACTTGGCGGCATCCGCTCGCCAATGTGCGCCTTGGTTCGCGGATCCACCCGCGCGATGAAGGGCCGATCACCTGCGAGGAGATGTAGGAAGACCTCGTTTCCCATAAGCTCGGTGACATCCACGGTGGATTCGACGCGGGTCTCAATGATCCCCGGCGGCAAGAAGCTCGGGTCGTGGATATGCTCCGGGCGAATGCCGAAAACCACTTCGCGCCCGGCGTAGGATTGGAAGGTGGACGCCCGTCCGTCGGGAATCTGCACCCGGAACGTGCCGCAGTCAAAGAACAGCTTGCCCTCGCTGCGCTCGAGCCGCGCATCAAAGAAGTTCATAGCCGGTGAGCCAATAAAACCGGCCACAAACACGTTGACTGGGTTCTCATACAGCGCCTGCGGCGTATCCAACTGGTGCAGCAGCCCGTCACGCATCACAGCGATGCGCGTGGCCATGGTCATGGCCTCCATCTGGTCGTGAGTAACGTAGATGAAAGTGGTCTGCAGGCGATGGTGGAGCTTGGTAATCTGCGCGCGCGTCTGCACGCGCAGCTTGGCGTCGAGGTTGGACAGTGGCTCATCGAACAGGAAAACCGCCGGCTCGCGGACGATAGCGCGGCCTACGGCGACGCGTTGGCGCTGTCCCCCGGAGAGCTGGCGAGGTTTTCTGCTGAGGAGTTCGCGCAGATCCAGAATGTCAGCAGCCTCTTTCACTCGTCTGTCGATCTCGGGTTTCGGGAACTTGCGAAGCTTGAGCACGCGCTCACCGATGCGAATGGTGCCTTGGGTCACTTCCTCTAATCCTGCTAAGCAACGAAGGGCTGTGGTCTTGCCGCACCCCGAAGGCCCCACCAAAACTAGGAACTCACGATCCTGCACTTCGATTGACAAGTCGTTAAGGGCAATCACCTTGTCGAAGCGTTTCGTCACATGCTCGAAACCAACGCCTGCCATGGCATTTCTCCTTTCGATTAGGTATGGTGGCTGCATTATGCAAGGGACGCATTGGTTGGTTACCGTGCGACTGACCTGCCCCCGAAACCTGGTTTAGCGCGCGAGCCGCGGCTTGTCTGGACCAGGTTTCACCGGCAACAAGAGGCAAGAGAACATGCCAGGGCGGCGCAATTCCTCGGAATAGATCAAGAAGGAGTTGCGGCGAGCTGAGGTGCTCCTGAGCCAGGGTCAGGCAGTTGGCCAGGTAGCTCGTTCATTCGGAATCCGCGAGCGGACCTGCTACAGCTGGCACGAAGAGCACGGCGGGCTGCGGACCGGCGAATTTCCGCTCCCCGAACGCACTCGAACAGGAGATCAGTCTGCTGAAGAACCCTGTGGCGGATCAACCCTTGGGAAATACCAAGCTGCATAGGATCATCTCGGCGTAAGGAGGTGCCGGGCGGACGTGCTCCTGGATCGCCGCCCCCTGTCCTGTGGCTAAGGGCGGGCTTGCGACGTGGGTGCTGAGTCTCATGAGTTCGCCACGGATGCGCTCCGAGCCCCAGAGGCTGTTATCCTTGGTCATCGGCTGAATCAATGTGATCGTTACGCATGCCACCCTGGGCCCCCCACCTCGGTTGCGGGATCCGAACCTCCAGAAGAGCCGGGAACCTAGACAATGCCAGCGTAGCAGCGTATCGGGCTCGAGGGTGAGGATGGCTCTCTTCCAACTGCGAACGCTGCTGGCGATGAGAACGAGGCAGACTCGATCGATTGGGTTGCTCTGTGGCTTTCTGACTTGGCGGTGGAGAATGACGAGCAGCTGTCGGAGGAAAGCGTTCTCGGCAATGAGATGTGCATTGCTGCGGCTGAGGTCGAGGGCAGAGCCGAGAATGACAGAAAAGCGAGAAGGCCGAAGGAACTGGAGGAAAGGGTGTTTCAAAGACACCAATGCGGAGCGTCCGCGTTGGATAAGCCGGTCGACTAAGGAAGACATGCAGAAGAGGCTCTCGACGGACAGTCAGAACCCATCAATCGAGTATTGCAGGTGCGATCAAGGCTTGTTGTCGTGCAGATGACGTTTTCGGCCAGAACAGGTGCTGGGCCGATTTCCCCGTTGAAATCAGTAACCGCGGTGATGGCGAATTGAAGGGTGGCTGAAGCGCCTGGGTTGACCAGCCGGCGGCCCGGTGTGGTATACTTACGGAAAGTCGGAAAGGAGGAATTACCGAATGGGCGACAAGGCGCTGACTCGAATCGTCCGACCCCAGGCGAAGGGGCAAATCACGATACCGGCCGAGTTCCGGGAGCGGCTCGGGATTGACCAGGGTTCATTCCTTCAATTGACGCTGCGCGGATCCACGATCGAGGTCTCCCCCTTGCGCGTGGCGAAGGACGGGCCGGCCCTGCGGCAGTTTGACCGCAGAGAGCTCGAGGGCTTCCTCGAAGAGGACAAGATCGACGCGAAGACCGCGGCCCGGGTGCGGCGCCTGCTGGCCGAGGGTTAGGTGGCTGCCGTCCCGCGGGTCTTCTTTGACGCCAGCGTCCTTATCGCCGCCGGCGCCTCCTCGTCCGGGGGATCCGCCATGGCCGTGCAGGTCTGCCGGCGCGGGCTCGCCAGGGGCCTGGTCACGAGGCTCGTCCTGTGGGAGGCGGAGCGGAACTTGCACGTATCCTTTCCCCCCTCCGCGCTCCTCGCCTTCTACACTCTTCTCGGGCAGCTCGATCCCGATGTTGTCCCCGATCCACCGGAGGCTGAGATACGGGCCGCCGCGCGCGTCGTGGCTGCCAAGGACGCCCATGTCCTGGCCGGCGCGCGTGCAGGAAGAGCGACCCACCTGCTGACGCTTGACCGGAAACACTTCCTGGGAAAGAGCATCCGCGCGGCCATTCTCCCGCTAGTCGTGTGCACGCCGGGCGAGTTCCTCAAGTGGCTCGTGTGCCCCGGTTAGTCCTGCACCCCAAGCAAGTCTCCTACCTTGGCTGGTTTCTCACTGGTTGGTATGGATCTAGCGGAACGCTATTCTCTTATTCGCCAACGCTTTGACAGGCGGGCAATTCAATACCAGCGCAACCCGCTGACGCATTGGGTCGGGCACAGCGAAATGGCTGCCCTGCGAAGGATGATCCCTCCACCGCCCCGGCGGGGCGAACTCCCCGCCCTAGACTTTGGCTGCGGCACCGGGCGCGTTACCATTCTGCTTCTGGAATTGGGATACCGTGTCACAGGATACGACCTCTCCCCCGGGATGCTGGATCAGGCACGGGCCGCAATCGGAGAACGCCTCGATGTCATATTCACATCGGATCCTCAGTCATTAGGCGGCTCCTGGCCGCTGATCGTCGCCTTGGGAGTGCTGGATTATTACCCAGACTGCAGCCTTCTTTTCCAAGAATGGAGGCGGTTGTTGTGTCCAGGCGGCACATTGATCGTTACCATCCCCAATGCACGCAGTCCGCTGGCCCGGCTTTACGCTTTCTTCTCTCGTTTCACCTGCCAGGCTTACGTTAACACCCTTGCTGAATTAACCTCCGCAGCGCAGTCAGCAGGCTTTACCCTGACCGGCACACAGGTGGCCTTTCCCCGACGATGGTGGGGCCACACCATCGTAACCGTTTTTCAATTGCAGACTCCTTGAACCATCCCGTTGACATTCTTCGTCAGCCCGCCCGGGAAATGGTGAATTGATCACCGAATCCCCGTCTGGGACCCCCCTGTCGTAGCCGAAAACCCCATCCGAACTTGTCAGCGGAGGAAGAATCGGTCGAGGGGCGCCTGGCACGAACCCGACGGGCTGCGGTTGGTGGCAATGACGTCCATAGGATTCAAACCTGGGACCGCGTGGTTATTAGCCAGGCATCCGGAATCCGATCACAATAGCGCAATTGCAGGGAAATCTAGCTGAGCCCGCGTGAGAGGAGGACAACAGAACCGAGGCTCAGAGAGCCTCGATTCGGCGTTTAGGTAGCGGGGCCCGGACTCGCCTGCCCAGGCCGCAGGCCGGCGAACCTGGGACCTCCGGGTTATGAGACTCGCTCCTGTTGAGGGGGCCTCAGCGACTACTTTCATGCTCCCGAGGCTGCCCATCGTTCCGCGATACTCGCATGCCCGGATGTCTTCGATGGCAAGATTGAATCACACAATAGTCGATCGGGGTCATGATGTCAATGAGGAATTCGAATCGGGACCTGACTCTGTCGTGACCACCGCAATGCGTCGCAGCCGACATTCCTGTTGCTCCTGCCACAATCGGGAGCGTCTCCGAGATTGTTGCCAGGTTTGAAGTCGGGCGGATGGGGTTTTCGGCCAGGACAGGCCACAGTTCCTTCAAAGCGGGCATCCTTTCGGTGGGCGTGACGGACTTCCCCCTCAAGCAATGCCTACGCAGTGATCCAGCACTCGGCCAGCCACGTATTCGCGCTACCCGCGTGTTTGCTCCTTGTTGACTCTGTTCCGCGCCACTGCGTCATCTAATCTAGCCGGCAAGCTGACCTCTTCTGATGGCCCCGCCGCCTGAGAGCCAATCGCGCTTGCGCTGCTGTCCAACGCTCATCGCCGCAGCGAGTTTGCTTATTCCCCAAGCTGCGCTAGACTCGTGAAGTGATCGTCCAATTCTGCCCGTCGCTCTCTCTTGCGCGACGGCTCAGTCCAACTCAAGATTATGTGGCGGCTTCGCGCCACATCAATCCTTAATCATTGGGCGCAGTTTGTATCATCCGTTCAAGAAGGATAGTACCGTGAGACCACGAGTAGTGGCTATCGGCCTCGTCTTGCTGGGTACGGCCTCTGCTCTTCTAATAGAGGTAGCATGCAATTCAGTAGCTCATTCATTGCATTCAGGCAATACGATTATCAATATCAGGAGAGATACATCGTTTGGGATTCCTTTGGGATCTGTTCATTCGACGGGGATAAGCCAAATTGTATGGGGCTATGCGTCTTCAGGCACATCGCTAACTATTACGCTCAAGCGCGACGGTTCTACTATCTCAGTTCGCAATGGCATAGCCGACCAGGGCAGCAGCTATTCCGTTTCAATGGATCGGTTTATCGAGGATGGTGACATCGTGTTAGTGTCAGATGGTGTTACCGAGAGAACCATTGAAGTACCGGATATGACCTATTATGTGAATACTGTTTCTCGTATCATCACGGGTACTGCGCCCGCCAGTATCACAACAACAACGTGGGGTTCACCGCATTCCCTACAAATATCCATTGGAGGAGCAACACGTCAGATAACCACGACAGTCAATGGTGAGTTCATCGCAGACTTCAGTGATCGACCCTATCTTGCTGGACTCGTGGGCGCAATGCATTACAGAACTCCCGAGGGCGATAACGTCTACAAACCTATCTTTGCTGTAGAGCCCTTTTCAAGAGGAAAACTTGGAGATGGATGGGCGGATGTGGTTCTTGGTAAACCCGATTTCTCGGAGATCGTATTCAACGAAGTTACTGGGAAGCGCCTATTCAATCCACAGGGCGTCTTCCTTGATCGCTCTGCTCAGCCAAACCGATTGTATGTCTATGACGCTGGAAACAGCCGAGTATTGGGGCTATCCCATTTGGGCGTATGCCGGTCCGGTGGAGAAGCAGGCAACAACTGCACATCGGATTCGGATTGCCCTGGTTCAATGTGCCAAATAGAGGCGGATCGGTCTGCTGATATTGTTTTAGGTCAATCGTCTTTCAGCTCATCCGCGTGTAATGGCGACAGTGGTTATCAGATGTATCCTGATGTTCCATTAGCAAACGCTGAAACCTTCTGTGGGCTTCGCGAAGAACAGATGAGCGTCTCGGAAGGCGGATCTGGTGCTACTATGGCAACAGATCCTCAAGGGAATCTGTACGTCCCCGATTTCTTCAATAATCGCATCCTGCGCTATGACAATCCGTTCATAAACGATCGGGTAGCCGACTATGTCTGGGGCCAAGTGGACTTTGCCGGCATTTTCTGCAACCAGGGGGCCGGCGATATTGGCCCGAATTCTACAAGCTTGTGTCTTGCCCCTCCTCCTGGGAATGGAGATCTTCGAGCGGGGGTTGCCATAGATACTGGGGGCTATCTATGGGTAACTGACTCCCGGAACAACCGTGTTTTGCGCTTCCCTAATCTGGGCAATGGTGTTCCATCACAAGAAGCGAACTTGGTTCTGGGTCAGCCGAACTTCAACACCGTCGCGTCAGGCAGTGGGCTGAATCAAATGCATAACCCCGCCTCGATTCAAGTCACCGACGATGGGGCCGTGTATGTTGCTGACAGTCTGGGTGATCGTGTATTGGTGTTCATCCCTCCCTTTAGCAACGGTATGAATGCCACCCGAATCCTTGCGGGCGATATTCAGAGGCCTACTGGTCTTGGTCTTGATTCTGATGGAGGCTTATGGGTGAATGACAATGGGCATGACCGATTTGTCCATTATGTCAACGAGACCCCACAAGAGATCATCACTGGTGTGGATGAAGAAGGTGGACTAGGTGTGGACAGAGATGGAAATGTCTATTCTGCAGGATGGATGCATCAAGAAGTGAGACGTCACTCTGCTCCCGGCTACTCTATCGGTAGCGTGGTTTTTGGTCAGAACAGTTCAGGGATAGCTAACGCAACGACCTCGCGAAGCCTTTACGGAGGCCATGGCCTAGAAATCGCAGGCGGTCAATTAATCCATGGCGACGAGTCGCGCCTATTATTCTGGAACAATCCGTGGAACCTGAGCAACTACCAAGCAGCAGACGGCATTATTGGCGCACCCGATTTTGAGACGCGCGATCGTTGGGGACAGAGATTTCAAAGAATGCGGGCCGATGACCAGGGAAGACTATGGGTGCTCTTCAAGAATAACTCATCAGTAACATCTATTCTCGGTTATCAACTTCCGCTTACAAGTGGGGCAAGCCCAACTACTACGATTAGTGCACCTCTCCCAGTACTTGGTGGAGGGGAATTCACATGGAGTTCAGATTTCTTTCTCGGCGGCATTGATGTACAGGCTGATTGCGATTGCCTCTGGCTGTCGGATGAAGGATACAACCGTGTTTTTCGTATCAGAAATGCAAGCACTCAGCCCGTAGTCGATGTTATTCTCGGACAGCTGAGCCTATCTGAAACAGAATGCAATCAAGGACGCGGGCGAAACTACCCAGCGGCAGATTCTCTGTGCCACCCAGGAGCGTTGGCTTTTGATACAGAGGGGAATCTTTATGTTGCCGATCACAACCTAGAATTCGATGGGAATTTACGCCTCTTAGAGTGGGACGTGGGGATATTACCAACATCCCCTTCATCGGCGGTATTTGGAATACCTGCCACGCGTGTTTTCGGCAGGAATGGGAATTTCACTGAACCAAACTGTCTATCCTCATGGCAGGATCCAATGTGTGGCCCCTGGGAACCAGCTTTTGACACCTTGGAACTTATGGTTATTGGATTCAACGGCTATCTGGGCCCTCGGTTTCCAATGATTTATCAGAATCCGCTGACGAACCCCTATCCCATCACGGCACTAGGGGATTTCCACTCGATGCCTCTGTCGGCCCGATTTGATCAGTTGGGTAATCTGTATGTGATTGACCACAACAGAAGCAGAATACTGATCTATCGGAATCGGCAACCATTCTAGCCGTACCTACCGATGGTACGAGAGGGGCAACCATATGCTGTGCTAGCCGAAAACCCCGTCCGAGGTTGTCTTAGGGGACTCCCGGCTCACACAGCATGCCGGCAGTCGTGGGGCATTCCATTGAGGATCGGAACCGTGGTGCTACTGCGCCTCACAGCGCGACCCGAGGGGGAGGGGCCGGCCACGAGGCGCATGGACAGTTTATCGCCTCAGAACCACGAGTCAAGCCCGTGGGCCTCGTGAGATCGTAATAGGTCCGAATCGGCAAGCATTAGATATTGCGAGGTCATCTCTGTGCTGGCATGACCCATGAGACGCGAGAGGGTTATCACGTCCATTCCCTGCCTCAAGGATAT
>JAPLGX010000003.1 GCA_026389925.1 Chloroflexota bacterium | reverse complement strand
CGGGATCGGCACCGACTTCGCGCTCAATGGTAAGATAGCCGGTGTAGCCGACTTCTTCCAGGGCATTGAGGTAGGCGTCCCAATCCACGGCGCCTTGCCCCAGCGGCATTTCCTTGAACCCCGGCGCCTGCTCGGGCGGCGCGATGTCGGCGCGGACATTTCGCGGCGTCCAAACCCATGCAGCCAGGAAGAGGCCGAGCGAGAGCCCCAGCCGGATGGTGCGCTCTCTTACGCGTCCGAGTTTGATCATCACGCAATCCTGCGAGCCAGGATGAGAGATTCGCGCGGTCGTCCCGATCGGCGGCCCATCGAGCGAGCCGCTCCCATGATCACGCAGTCGGATCCGGTTCGCGTCGCCAGACAGGGCGGTTAAGCGCTTCGAGCGATTGGTGGCGGAAGTAGGCGTTGTAGAGTTCTGCGTAGTGTCCGCCCCGTGACATCAGGCTTTCGTGCGTGCCTTCGTCAATAATGCGCCCGTGGTCCATCACCAGAATGCGGTCGGCGCGCTTCACAGTTGAAAGGCGGTGGGCAATCACAATCGAAGTCCTCCCGCGCAGCACGTGCTCCAGCCCCTCCTGTATTTGCGCCTCGGTGAAGGGGTCCACGCTCGCGGTCGCTTCATCCAGAATCAGCACCGACGGGTCCTTGAGCAGCACGCGCGCCAGCGCCACAAGTTGCCTTTGACCCATCGAGAGATTCGCCCCGCGCTCGCCCGCATCGCTTTCCAAGCCGTCCGGCAAATCGGCGATCCAATCGCCGTTGCTGAGGCGCATGGCCGCGGCCACGACTTCGGCGGGGCTGGCCTGCTCGCGCCCGTAATGGATGTTCTCGCGCACCGTCCCCGAGAAGAGGAACGGATCCTGGGGCACAAGCCCGATGTGACGCCGATAGTCGCGCAAGTTCAGCAGGCGGATATCTCGCGCGTCGACCAGCAGCTCTCCCGCCTGGTACTCATAGAACCGGGCGATCAGATTGGCGACCGAGCTCTTACCCGCACCGGTATGCCCCACCAGTGCGACGCTTTCGCCGGCGCGAATATCGAGCGAGAAGTCCGGCAGAACGGTTTCTTTGCCTGTGTAGGTGAAGCTCACATGACGGAAGGTGATGCGGCCCGCAAACTTCTCGACCGGCTCTGCGCCACGCTGAACAACTTTGGATTCGGCATCGATCAGCGCAAAGACGCGCTCCGACGCCGAAAGCCCATCCTGGAACTGGCTCCAGAACGAGGCGATGTTCATCAGCGGCCACCAGAAAAAGCCGACCGCTTGCATGTACAGGTACCAGTTGCCGGGAGAGATGGCTCCGCTACGCACGCGCAGACCGCCCAAGAAGATGAGCAGCGCCACACCCAGGCCAGAGGCGATGCCCATGATGGGGAAAATCGTGTCCAGCGTGAGCCCGCGTTGCAGCCCGACGCGATAGGCCTGGCGATTGTTCGCTGCAAAGGTCTGGTAGATGGCACGCTCCTGGCGGAAGGCTTTGGCCACCATAATCCCCGAGATCGATTCCTGGATTTGTGCATTGATCTTGGCCGTCACGCGCCGCGCACGCTGGGTGACCGCCCGCGCGATGCGCCGGAAGCTGAGGGCAATAGCGGCCGCGACCGGGCTCATCAGCAGCAACAGCAACGTGAGGCCCACATGGACTCGCAGCAGCCACACCCCCAGGAATCCCACCAACAACACCTGGCTGATGAGATTGACCACCAGCGAGACCACATCCGAGAAATCCTGGGTGTCGGAGGTGATGCGGCTGACGATCTTGCCCGAGGCATGCTCCTCAAAGAAGGAGAGATCGTGGCTGGCCGTCGCGGCGAAGACATCCTGCCGCAAGCGCAGCACCACATCACCGATCACCTGCGCAGAAATACGCTGCTGGATGAAGTTGCACACCCAGGCGAGGCCGCCCACAGCCAACGCCAGCGCGCTCAGCGCCGCCATTCGCGGCAGAGAGGGGTCGGCGGCCAGCACGTCGATCGAGCGCGAGATGATGATCGGCCCGCCCGAACCCGCCACCGAGTTGAGCGCCAGGGTCGCCGCGACCAGCAGGACCTGCGCGCGGTAGGGGCGGAAGTAGCCGATCACCCGCCGCGTGAGATCCTGGTCACGGTACGTCCGGTCGTAAGCCTCAGTTTCGAGCCCGTCGAGAACAAAGCCCATGCGCTGCTGGCCTCACTCGTAGCGTGCGAAGATGCGCCGGTAATCGGCGCTGCGCGCGAACAATTCCTCATGGGTGCCCTGATCTGCCAGTTCGCCGCGCTGCAGCACCAGAATCCGGTCCGCCCAGCGTATCTGGCTGAGGCGGTGAGTGATGAGGAAGGTCGTCCGCTCGCGGCTGATACGGTGCATGGCCCGCTGAATCTCGTCTTCGGTGGCGCTGTCGATGGCGCTGGTGCTGTCATCGAGGATGAGAATGCGCGGGTCGGTGAGGAATGCGCGGGCGATCGCGATGCGCTGGCGCTGACCGCCGGACAGCGTCACCCCCCGCTCGCCCACCATCGTCTGGTAGCCATCCGCAAATGAAAGAATGAAGTCGTGAGCTTGCGCCTCACGCGCCGCGCGCTCGATAGCCTCCGGCGTGGCACCCGCGACTCCAAATGCGATGTTCTCGCCGATTGTGCGCGAAAAGAGGAATACATCCTGCTCGATGGTCGAGATCTGCGAGCGCAGCGAGTCGATGCTCCATTCACGTACGTCCACCCCGTCTACCAGGACCCGCCCCGCGTCGACATCGTAGATGCGATTGATCAAGCGAGTGAGGGTGGTTTTGCCTGAGCCGGTTTGGCCGACGATGGCGATCGTTTCTCCTGGGCGGGCGACGAACCTCACCCCGCGCAGCACTTGTTTGCCTTCGTGGTGGAAGCTCACTTGGTCGAAAACGACTTCGCCGCGGATGCGGCGAGCGACACCACGCGGGTTCTCGTCCAGGTCGGTCCGAGCATTGATCAGCGCCAGAATGCGCCGGGCACTTGCCGCGCCAAGCTGGACCAGGTCGAAGGAAAAGAGCGAGATGAAGGTAGGAAAGCGCAGCCCGCCCATCAGCCCGATGAAGGCGACGACTTGTCCGAGCGTGATCGCGCCTTCACGCCAGATCGTGAGCGCATGGAAGAAGCCCGCCGCCCAGGCAATGGAGAAGCCCAGCATCGGCAAATACATTGCCTGGATTTCGCCCTGGCGCACGAACTGATTGCGATAGAGACGCGCATTGTGAGTGAACTTATCCCACTCGTATCGCTCGCGCACATTGGCCTTGACCACCTCGATCCCCGCGATGGCCTCGGCCAGCCCGGCGTTCATCACGCCGAACTGATCGCGCATGGCCAGGGTGACCGGGCTCAGACGCCGGCTGTAGTCAATAAGCGTGATCACCAGAATAGCCAGAAAGGCCAGCGGGACGACCAACAGCCGCGGATGGATCTGCCCGATCAAGAGGATGGGGATGACGGTGTTCATCAGCGAGTCGGTGATCAGCATCAGGCCCGGGCTGACCATGTAATTCAGGGAACGCACGTCGTTGGTGGCCCGAGCCATGATGTCGCCCACGCGCTGGCGGCCGTGAAAGGTCTGGCTCTTGCCCAACAGGTTGAGGTACAACTCGTCGCGCGCGTCTCGCTCGAGCGACTGGGCCATGAACTCCGCGGCATAGTTGCGCAGCAGGCCGGTCACGCCCTGGCTGAGCGCTGCGACCAGAACGGAGAGCGCAACGGCGGTGAGGGCGGCCGTCGACCAGCCCGGTGTGGTGATCACGTCAAAGGCCCGTCCGACGTATACCTGGACATAGCTGAAGGCCGTGTTGTTGCCGATTGCCGCCAGGATCATCACCAGCGGGAACAGCGGGTAGCGCAGAGCGTGCGAGAGAATCCAGCGCACGGGCCCGGCGACGTTGAAGCGGGGAGCACTGACGATTGAGAATTCGGCTTTGCCCATGGGAGCACCCGGCCAGCGGGTCTGCGCCATTATACTCGGCGGGATTTTGCGATTTCGCTATTGCCTTCCAGGTTCTGCCGGGTCTGCATAGTGCCCCGTGCGACCCGGCACCGGTGAGTCGGGCCTATAATCTCGCCGAAGAGGGCCGGTAGGCCGGCGATCCCGGCCGAATATGCATCTCGCCCGCGCGCCCAGGCACGCACTGCCTTGCGCCCGGCCCATAGCCGCAATCGCGACCCGTGCGCCCAGCTCATCTGGAGGACTGCCATGTTAAAGGAATTCAAGGCATTCGCAATGCGCGGCAACGCGCTCGACTTGGCCATCGGCTTCATCATCGGCGGGGCGTTTGGCAAGATCGTGACCTCGCTGGTGAACGATGTGATCATGCCGCCCATCGGGCTGCTGCTGGGGCGGGTCAACTTCGCCAGCCTGTTTGTCGGCCTGACGGGGGTGAAGTACGCCTCGCTGGCCGAGGCACAGGCGGCCGGAGCCCCCACGATCAACTACGGAGTCTTCCTGAACACAATCATCGACTTCGTCCTCGTGGCCTTTGTCATCTTCCTGCTCGTGAGGCAAATCAATAAACTGAGCCCGAAGCCAGCGCCCGCGGCACCGCCGACAAACAAAGACTGTCCGTACTGCCTATCGAGCATCCCGCTCAAGGCCACACGTTGTCCGAGTTGCACCTCGCAGTTGATTTGACCTGCACGTTTTCGAGTCTCAGCCAGGCGCGGCGAGCACTCCAATAGACCGGCGCCGCGCTGCCCTCGACCGCAGCCGAGCGCGTATGGCGCCTGACACGGCCACGAGCGAAGCGCCGCGCCGTTGACAAATCGCCGAAACCGCGTAGAATCCTGCTTGTTGCCGAAGTGGCGGAAATGGCAGACGCGCTGCGTTCAGGGCGCAGTGGCCGCAAGGCCGTCGGGGTTCAAGTCCCCGCTTCGGCACTCACGCGCTGGTGAACACGTCAGGCCCCCTCCCTAGAATCACGATCGGCCCTCACGGGCCGGTCGACGTTTTCCTGCGAGGTGCGGGGTCGCCCCTCAACGCTGCACGCGGCCCGAGGCGTCCCCTTGCGCCAGACGCTTCACCTCATCCACCGTGCTTAGATTGAAATCCCCCGGGATGGAATGCTTGAGGCACGACGCGGCGGTGGCGAAGCGCAACGCCTCTCCGGCCTGCATGCCGGTCGTCAGTCCATAGATCAGTCCGGCGGCGAAAGCATCCCCCGTCCCCACGCGGTCGACGATAGCACCCACCTCATAGCGCGGCGCGCGATAAAAGGACTTGCGGTCGTGCAGGCACGCCGACCACCCGTTATGGCTTGCGCTGATGCTCTCGCGCAACGTGATCGCCTGCATTTTCAGGTTGGGGAAGGCGGCCAGCACCTTCTCGCACAGCAGGCGGTAGTGCTCGCTCCGGATTTCTCCTCGCTCAACGGCCGCGACGGTATCGCTGCCCTCCAGCGTGATGCCCAAGGCTTGTTGACAGTCCTCTTCGTTGGCCAGGCCGATGTCCACCTGGCCCACGATGTCGCGCATCACCTCGGGCGCGGGCTTGTCGTACATCCACAGGTTCTTGCGATAGTTGTAGTCACAGGAAACGGTCAGGCCCAAGCGGCGGGCCGTCGTCACCGCAGCCAGAGTCATGTCCGCCGCTGCCGCGCTGAGGGCCGGGGTAATTCCCGTCACATGAAACCACCCCGCGCCGCTGAGGACATCAGGCCAGTCAATCTCCGCAGGGGAGGCATCCATGATCGCGGAATGGGCGCGGTCGTACACCACCACGGAGGGGCGCTGGTTGGCGCCGGCCTCGAGGAAGTAAATCCCCATGCGCCCCCCGCGCCGCACGATGTGCGAGGTATCGACGCCCGCGCTTCGCAGGAAGGCCACCCCCGCATCTGCGATTGGATTGTTCGGGAGCAGCGTGACGTACGACACCGGCAGTCCGAAGCGCGCCAACGAAAACGCCACGTTGGCCTCCCCGCCGCCAAAGGTCGCCTCGAAGGCAGGCGATTGAAGGATCCGCTCAAACCCGGGCGGCTTGAGGCGCAGCATGATTTCGCCGAAGGTGACGATGCCTGCGCTCATTGCCCTCCTCCGTGCGCGCGTTCGCGCGCCATAGTCTCGACGGCTTCGCGCGCGGGCCGGGTCACTTCTCCGATTGCACCCGCGGCCAGCGACTTGCCCGAGACCAGCCAGGTTCCACCCACGGCAAAAACTGATGCAAGTTTCTGGTAGTTGGGCAGATTGTCGGCCGTGACTCCCCCCGTGGGAACAAATCGCACTCCGCCAAAAACTGCCGCCAGCGCCTCGAGCATGCGCACGCCGCCCAGCGCCGCGGGCGGGAAGAACTTCAACAGCGAAATGCCCTTGTCGAGGGCCATGAGGATCTCGGTGGGCGTGGCGACCCCGGGCATTACCGGAACCTGGCGCGCCAGACACCAGTCTACCACGCGCACATCGAACCCTGGCGAAACAATGTAGCGAGCTCCGCCACGAACTGCTCGCTCCGCCTGCTCGGCGGTCAACACGGTACCGGCACCTGGGATGATTTGCGGGTAGGCGTGTGCGATCGCGCGGATGCAGTCCTCCGCCGCTGCCGTCCGGAATGTGATCTCGGCGCAGGGCAGGCCGGCATCCAA
>JAPLGX010000459.1 GCA_026389925.1 Chloroflexota bacterium | reverse complement strand
CGCACATTCGCATTGGCCGAGGAGGCGCGCATGACCGAACGGGCGTATGCCGCCATCGGGCGTGCCGCGCTTCTCCCCGAATACGACTCGGCGCTCAGGGAGTTGACGGCTTCGTTGCTGACGCGCGAGAAGTAGCTCGATCGCGCAGCTCAGACAAAGCGGACGAAGACCTGGTTGGCCAGGAGGCGGCCGTGTTCCGTCAGCCGCAGCCGGTCCGGCTTCGCCTGACGTTCGATCAGCCGATGCGCGAGGAGTTCATCAATCTCGCGCCCAAAACGCTCGTCGGGCGAGACGCCAAATCGGTGCTGAAAGCCACCCACGGGCACTCCCTCCTCGGTGAGCCGCAGCCCCAGCCACATCGATTGACGCATCGCCTCGTCGTTCGACAGTATCTCGCTGCGCGCCGCCGCGCGCGAAAGAGGCCAGCCCCGTGACGCCCCAGAATCCATGCGGCGGATGTACGTGGCCGGGGCAAGGACGTTGGAATACCGGCGGCCGTTCACGTAGCCGTGCGCTCCGGCCCCCACTCCGAAGTACGGCAAGTTGCGCCAGTATTGAAGGTTGTGCCGGCTCGCGAAGCGCCACGCATCCGGCCCGGCCATGCGGCGCGCCCAGTTGGATATCTCGTATTGGGCAAAGCCGTTCCGCGCCAGCCTTTCCCCCGCCTGCTCGTACATCTCGGCCGCCAGGTCATCATCCGGCGCCGGGACTCGCCCGGAACGCACCTCACGGCGCAGCGGTGTCCCGTGTTCGAGCGTGAGGGCGTAGAGGGAAAGGTGGTCGGGTTCGAGCGCGAGCACGCGTGTGAGCGACTCCTCCCAGGTGTCGAGCGTTTGACCCGGAATCCCATAAATCAGATCCAGGCTCAGATTGGCGAACCCGGCGGCCCGCGCGGCGCGGACGCTTGAGACGACCTGTTCGATCCCGTGCTCGCGCTCGAGCACAGCCAGTTCGGCGGGGTGAATGGATTGGACGCCCAGGCTGATGCGATTGAGGCCGAGGACGAGCAGTTCTGACAGGTACCCCTCCGTCAACCCGCCGGGGTTGGCTTCCAGAGTGATCTCCGCATCGGCCTCGATCGAGAACGAATGACGAATGGCCTGCATCAGCACGCCTGCCTGACCGGCCGTCAGCAACGAGGGAGTTCCTCCGCCGAAGAAGAGGGTGTGCAGCGAGGGCGCATCGCCTTGGGTGCCTACCTCGCGAATCTCCTTCGCCAATGCCTCAACGTAGCGCGGAATAATGGAGTCCAGGCCGCTGTAGGTGTTGAAATCGCAGTAGCCGCAGCGATGCCGACAAAATGGGATGTGCACGTAAAGGCTGGGCATGCGGCGAGTCTACCACTCGAACCCGGCCTCCCCCGTGCTTCTCCGCACGAATTGCGGAGTGCGGCGTGGACTGTGCTAAACTTCATTGTTTGTGCGATGAGCCCCAGTAGGCCTGGCGCGGACGCCCGTCCCGCCACGTCCTGGGGCGCGAAGCATTCGGCCCGCGACTCGCCGCCGGCAGAGGTTGCAGATCGCAGCCGGCCGGCATGAAAGGCATCGATGGACGAGGTCACTCTCCTGATCGGGCTGGGCAACCCAGGCCGCGAGCACTCCGCGACGCGCCACAATGTCGGGTTTCGCACCCTTGACCACCTGGCGGAAAGCCTGGCCATCTCCTTCTCGCGCCAGCGCTTCCAGGCGTTCGTGGCCAGTGGAACCTACCTCGGTCGCAAAGTGATTCTGGCCAAGCCTCAAACCTACATGAACCTGAGCGGTGGATCGGTTGCGGCGTTAGTTCGTTTCTTCCATGTTCCGCTCGAGAACCTGCTGGTGTGCGCGGACGACATCGATTTGCCGCTGGGGACCGTGCGGCTCCGTCCCTTTGGCGGTTCGGGCGGTCATCGCGGACTGCGCTCGATCATCACCGCTCTCGGAAGCCAGTCCTTTCCGCGCCTGCGCATCGGAGTCAGCCGCCCGCCAGGCGTGATGGAAGCGGCGGATTATGTCTTGAAGGATTTCGATCACCAGGAGCAGACGGAGGTCGCCGCGGTCATTGCGCGTGCGAGCGAGGCGCTGCGCACCGTTCTCGAGCACGGGCTGGAGGCGGCGATGACCAAATTCAACGGCGACCTGCAGACTGCGGCGGGGGGCAGCGAGTGAATCTGAGCGGGCTGCTCCCGGCCATCGAACGGCTCGCTCCCTTCGAAGCCACGCTGGAGCACCTGCAGGCGGCGCGTTCAACTTCGCCTCGCCCTGCCGGTGCGGCTGCCCTCGGCCTGTTGCGCGCCGCACGCCCGGCGCTTGTAGCCGCATTGGCAGCGTGCTGGCCGGCGCCAGTGTTCATGCTTGTTGCGCGCAACGACCGCGCTCTGGCTGTGCGCGACGATGTCGCAGCCTGGAACCCGCAAGCACGAGTGCTCAACTTCGCCGAGCCGGCGACGCTGTTCTATGAACCGCTGCCCTGGGGCCCGCGCACGATTCGTCAACGCCTGGCCACGCTGGCCTCACTCGCAGATTACAGCTTGCCGGCGCGCGAACCGCGCGCCCCGCTCGTTGTTGTCGCCTCGCTCCGCGCTTGGATGACCCCTACCCTGCCGCGGCAGGACTTCCTGCGCGCCTGCCGCCAGCTGACACCCGGGGGGGCAGCCTCGCTTGATAACCTGGTCCGCACCTGGACTGACATCGGCTATGTCCACGAACCGTTCGTGCTCGAGCCGGGGCAATTCAGCCGGCGCGGCGGCATTCTCGATGTGTGGCCGCCCGCCGAACCCTCGCCCGTGCGTATCGAATTCTTCGGCGGCGAAATCGACACTTTGCGCCGCTTCGACCCGGGGACTCAGCGATCGACCGAGAAGATCGGCGCGGTGAGAGTTGCACCTGCGCGCGAAGTGCTCGGGTGCGACCTGGCCGCGCGCCGCGAGGCCGCACCATCGGATTGGCCAGCCGTCAAGACGGGCGCCGATAGCGCAGAGGCGCCGCTCGCGCCGGGCCCCGAGTTCTATTCTCCCTGGGTGTACCCGCCGGCCAGTGTGTTGGATCATCTCCCGCCTGGCGCACTGTTGGTCTTCGACGACTATCAGGAGGCAGAAGACACCGCGGCCGAATGGGAGACTCAGGCGCTTCAATTGCGCGCCGAGGCGGAGGCCGCCGGATGGTTGAACGCGCAGGCGCCTCTGGCCCATCTCACCTGGGATCACTTGCGCGAGGCGACCGAATCGCACGCGACGCTCATGCTGGCCTCTTACCCCGAGGCGGCCGTGCACATCCCGCTCGGCGACTCCTTCTCACCCGGCCCTCGCTTCGGCGGGCAAATCAAACCCCTGCTCGATCATCTCGAAGAACTGCACGCTTCATCCGCGCGCACAATCCTCGTGTCGCGCCAGGCGGCCCGCCTCGCGGAATTGTGGAGCGAGCGATCCGGAAGGGCACCCCGCGTGCTGCTTGCCGGCGAGCCGGTGATCGAGTTGCCGCCTCCCGGCGCGCTAACCCTGATGACCGGCGGCCTGCAGGAAGGGTTCGTCGTTCGCTTGGCTGACAAGGATGCCCTGCACCTGCTAAGCGACGGCGAGATTTTCGGTTGGGTGCGGCCGGAACCTCGGAGGCGTACCCGGGCCGCGGCACTGCCTCCGGAGGCCGAGTACGCCGATCTCCATCCCGACGATTTCGTTGTGCACGTCGAGTACGGCATCGGGCGATTCGCGGGCCTGGTGCGCCGTACAGTGGAGGGCACTTCGCGCGAGTACGTGCAGGTGGAGTTCGCCGGGGGCGATCAGGTTTTCGTCCCGGTGCACCAGGTGGACCGCCTCACGCGTTATGTCGGCGCCGACGAGCATCCGCCCGCGCTGTCGCGGCTCGGCACCGCAGAATGGGGACAGGCGCGCGAGCGGGCGCGGCATGCCGTCGAGGATATCGCCCGCGAGCTGCTCGATCTGTACGCGCGGCGCCAGGCCGCCCAGGGAATCGCGTTCGTCCCCGATACCCCCTGGCAACAGGAACTGGAAGCCTCATTCCCCTACGTCGAGACCGAGGACCAGCTTCAGGCTATCCAAGCCGTCAAGGGCGACATGGAATCCACGCGGCCGATGGATCGCCTGATCTGCGGCGACGTGGGCTATGGCAAGACCGAAGTCGCGCTGCGCGCGGCTTTCAAGGCCGTGATGTCCGGGCGTCAGGTGGCGGTGCTCGTGCCCACCACCCTGCTCGCCCAACAGCACTTGCGGACCTTTGCCCAGCGCCTGCTGCCCTTCCCGGCCCGGGTGGAAATGCTCTCGCGCTTTCGCACGCCGGCCGAACAGCAGGCCGTGCTGGGCGAATTGGCCGAGGGCCGCGTGGATGTGGTCATCGGCACGCATCGCCTGCTGCAACGAGACGTGCGCTTCAAAGACCTCGGACTGGTGGTCATCGACGAAGAGCAACGCTTCGGGGTGTCCCACAAGGAGCATCTCAAGCAACTGCGCACCGAAGTGGACGTCCTGACCCTCACGGCCACGCCCATCCCGCGCACTTTGTATCTCTCGCTCACCGGCGTGCGCGACATCTCCACCATCGACACGCCGCCCCAGGAGCGCCTGCCCGTC
>JAPLGX010000044.1 GCA_026389925.1 Chloroflexota bacterium | reverse complement strand
GCAGCAGGCTTTCGTCGAATCGGGCGCGGTCCAGTGCTGGTATTGCACTCCGGGGTTCGTTATGTCGGCGGTCAAGCTGCTCGAGGAGAACCCACATCCCTCGCGGCACGAGGCGGCCCAGGCGTTGGCCGGCAACTTGTGCCGTTGCACCGGGTACTACAAGATACTGGATGCGATCGAGCGCGCCGCCCAGGGCGCAGGAGGAACGAGATGAGCGGCTCCTACCACATCAGGCTTCCCGGTGAGGAAACACGGCGTGGCGAGCCGCATCCCACGTGGATCGGCGTGGGCTGCGTGCTCGTGGTGGGCTTGCCTGCGCTCGGCTACCTGCTGGCCGAGTACTTGCTGCAGTTGAATTTCCAGCGGCACTATGTTTATCTCCCGCCGGAACTGGCCTGGCCGCCCATTGCCCCGTATCTTCTGGTCAAGCTGGCAATCGCCGCGCTCTCACTGCTTATCGGTACAGCGCTCTTCACGTCCGTTTTCGGTCTGCTCTGGCCAGTGCGGCCGGGCAAGTACGACGTGCCCGACATGAAGAAACCACTGCCCAAGATCAAGAGGTGGCGCTGATCATTCAATGGGCGCGTGCCGCGCAGCGCTCGCCGAACACAGAGGCATGCCCCGCAATCATTCATTTGACCCGGCCGGCGGGTGCCGACGGCGAGAAACCGATCCGTCAATCGCTGGTCGAGGAGGATGCCATGTCAGATTCGCGACGCTATCGCACACGTGAGGGCGAACCCCGCTCGGGCCGCAAGTTGATCGAGACGCTGTGGAACATCCTCGGGTTCGGATTCGCCATCGTCATGGGGGCCGGGGGATTCATGGGCGCGGATTGGTTCCTTCTCGAGAATGAAGTCCGCCACTGGGTGTATCTGCCGCCTGAACTGGCCTGGCCCGCGGTGGCGCCCTTCCTCGGCCTGAAGGTTGGCGTGGCGCTCATTGCGCTGTTCTTGGGCGGCGCGGTCTTCACCCTACTGTACGGGCTGGTCCAGCCGGTGAAGCGCGGGCGTTATGATGTCGAGGTCAGCGGGCGTGACCTGGGCGGCTACAGGAAATAGGTCCTATGCCGTCTGTGGGTGCCTCTCCGCCGCGCGCCGATGCGGTTGCCAAGGTCAGTGGAACGGCCCTCTACCCGGGCGACATCAACCGCCCTGGGCAACTCCATCTTAAGCTGCTCTTCGCGCGGCGACCGCACGCCGTCATCCGGTCGCTCGATACCGCCCGAGCGGAGGCGCTGCCGGGGGTGGTGGCCGTCTTCACGGCCAAGGATGTCCCGGTCAACGAGTACGGCCTGATCATGCCCGACCAACCGGTGCTGTGCGGCCCCGGGTCGACCAAAGCCGGGGCGGACCGCGTGCGTTTCGTCGGCGACCAGGTGGCGTTGGTCGTGGCAGAAAGCGAGGTCATCGCTGCGCACGCCCGCGACCTGATTCGCGTGGAGTACGAAGACCTGCCGGTGGTCAGCGATGCGCGCCAGGCGATCGAACCAGGGTCACCGCTGCTCTTCCCCGAGAAGGGCACCAATGTGTTCTGCGCCTATCGCATCCGCAAAGGCGATGCGACAGCCGCGCTGCGCGAGGCCGAGATCGTTGTGGATGGGGAATACCACACGCCCATGCAGGAGCATGCCTACTTGCAGCCCGAGGCGGGGCTGGCCTACATCGATGAGCAGGGGCGCATCACGGTGGTGGTGGCCGGGCAATGGGCTCATGAGGATCAGGAGCAGATCGCGCATTCCCTTGGCCTGTCGCGCGACCAGGTGCGCGTCATCTATCCCGCCATTGGCGGGGCCTTCGGCGGCCGGGAGGACATGTCGGTGCAAATTGTGCTGGCCCTGGCCGCATGGCGGCTGCACCAGCGCGGTATCTCCCGCCCGGTCAAAACCATCTGGTCTCGGGAAGAATCAATCCTCGGGCATCACAAGCGGCACGTGTTCCACTTCCGCACGCGCTGGGGTGCTACCCGCAGCGGGAAGCTGGTGGCGGCAGAGGTCGACATCATCCAGGACGGCGGCGCGTACGTCTGCACTTCGACCAAGGTGCTGGGCAACGCGACTCTCTTGTGCACGGGTCCCTACGAGATTCCCAACGTCGCCGTTGATTCGCGCGCGGTCTACACCAACAATCTGCCGGGCGGCGCTTTCCGCGGGTTTGGCGGCCCGCAGGGTCTCTACGTCGCCGAGACTCAGATGAACAAGCTGGCGGAGAAGCTGGGCATCGACCCGGTGGAACTGCGCCAGCGCAACCTGCTCACCGAGGGCGCGCTGCTCTCAGTCGGAACACCGCTGCCGCCCGGGATCAGCCTGCAGGAAGTCTTGGAGACGTGCGCTGAGCGCTCGGGTTGGAAACGCTCGACCTCGAGCTGGATGCGTCCGCCGGCAAGTCAACCCGAGCCGGCGCCGGGCCACACTGTACGGCGTGGCATAGGCTTTGCCTGCGGCTTCAAGAATGTCGGTTTCTCCTTCGGCGCTCAGGAGAAATGCTGGGCGACCGTCGAACTGCGCGGAGCCACCGAGATCGAGCAAGCCATCGTGCGCCACGCCGGAGCCGAAGTGGGTCAGGGCACGCACACGGCCATGGCACAGATGGCCGCCGAGGCCCTGGGCCTGCCCATCGGGAAGGTGCACATGGTGGTCTCCGATACGGCGGAGACCGATGATTCCGGATCGGCGTCCGCCTCACGCATGACCTTCATGGCGGGCAACGCCATCCGCGGCGCGGCGCAGGAAGCCTTGGCCAAGTGGAAGGCCGAGGAGCGCCCGGCGGTGGCGCGCTTTATCTACCGTCCGCCGGCGACAACCCCTTACGCCCCCGAAACCGGGCAGTCCATGCCCAACTTTGCCTACGGATACGTGGCAGAGAGCGCCGAAGTGGAGGTGAATACCGACACCGGCGAGGTGCGTGTGCTCAAGGTCGTTTGCGCCAACGACGTCGGCCGCGCCATCAACCCGCAGCAAGTGGAGGGGCAGATCGAAGGCGCGATTGTTCAAGCCCAGGGTTACGCCCTGCTCGAGAACTTCGTGATGAAGGACGGGCAGGTTCTCACGCCTCACCTCTCCACCTACCTTATCCCGACCGCGCTCGACATCCCCGGGCAGGTCGAAAGCCTCATCCTCGAACATCCCGACCCGCGAGGGCCCTTCGGCGCGCGCGGTATGGGCGAGATGCCCTACCTGCCGTACACACCGGCCGTCATCGCCGCTGTCCACGAGGCAACGGGGGTGTGGTTCGACGAGTTCCCCTTGACGGCCGAGCGCGTGTTGCGCGGTCTGGGAAAGCTGGGTTGAGTCTTATTTGTGCTGCGTTCGCGGGTTAGGCCAGCATCCCGGCACGAGATGAATGCGATGGGCCGTTTGAGTGCGCGCGCCTCAGCCGGGCGTCGCCGGCCGAGCCCGCGGAGTTGAAGCGCCTGTGACATCGTTCGCCCGTTCCAACCTGCCAGCAATCTCCTTTCCTCAATTCCCTGTCCTTGTGCGCGGCGGAGGCGACTTGGGGTCGGGTGTGGCCCACCGCCTTGCGCGCGCCGGCTTCCCCGTTGTCATTGCAGAAGTAGCGGTGCCTCATGCGGTGCGTCTGGGTGCGTCCTTTGCGCGGGCCGTTTGGGAGGGCGAGGCCCACGTTGATGGACTGACGGCGCGGCGTGCTGCCGGTCCTGAGGCCATTCGCGCCTGTTGGATGAGCGGAGCCATTCCGGTGATCATTGCACCGGAGATCGAGCGGTGGGATGAAGTCGCGATTGCGGGCGTGGTCGATGCGCGCATGCTCAAACGCGGGGGCGATCCGATAGGGCCGGCCTCCCCGCTCACCATAGGACTCGGCCCGGGCTTCCGCGTCGGCATGGACTGTCACGCGGTTGTGGAGACTCAGCGAGGGCACTGGCTGGGGCGCGTCTACTGGCAGGGCGGCGCGAGCGACGATTCGGGCGTCCCCGAGGCCGTACACGGACACCTGGGCGAACGGGTCGTGCGCGCACCAGCGGCCGGCGTTGTTCGATGCATCGCGGCGATCGGTGACATAGTCCGCGCGGGTGCGCCCATTGCGGAGATGGGCGGCACGCCAATTCGGGCCGCTATCGACGGCGTCGTCCGCGGGCTGATTCACGACGGCGTGGCGGTCTCCAAGGGATTGAAGATCGGCGACATCGACCCGCGTGGCGTGCGCGAACACTGCTTTACGATTTGCGACAAATCATTGGCGGTGGGCGGCGGTGCGCTTGCTGCGATTCTCGAATCCAGTCAGTTCCGTGGTGCGATCAATCCGGGAGGCGGGTTCAGGCCGCCGGCCGATACGGGGAGGGGGTAGCCGCCGTGGAACTGGCTGCGGCCCTCGATCTTCATGCGGGCGAGGTGGTGGCGCTGGTCGGGGCGGGCGGCAAGACCACCGCGCTCGCGCGCTTGGTGAGCGAGCTCCTGGCGTTTGGTCCGGTCGTCTCCTCAACCACAACCCACCTGGCACTCTCCGAAACAAGACGTGCGCCGCATCACCTCATCCTGGACGATACGTCTCGTCTGGCGGAGCTGGGTGCGCTGCTGCGCGTGCACCGGCATGTGCTTGTCACTGGCCCCCCGCTGCCCCGCGAAGGCAAAGTGGCCGGGCTGACGACGGACCAATTCTCGCGCCTCGCCGAACTTGTGCAGGGTGCCGGGGTAACCATCCTGGTTGAGGCGGATGGAGCGCGGGGGCTGCCAGTCAAAGTGCCGGAGGAGCACGAGCCGGCCGTACCACGCGAGGCAACGCATATTGTGGTGATGGCGGGCCTGGATGCCCTGGGGCGCACGCTCGACGCGGCCACGGTTCATCGTCCCGCTCGCTTCGCGGAATTCGCGGGTGCCTCGCCGGGCGAAATGATCACTCCCGAGAATCTCGCCCGCGCCCTAACGCACCCACAGAGCTACCCTAAGGCCAGTCGTCCTTCAACGCGGTTCTCCATCGTCCTCACCAAGGCGGACACTGACCCTGCGCGGGAGATGGCGCGGCACACCGCTGCGGCGCTGCTCACATCGCCTGTCGTTGAGCGTGTGCTCATCGCGGCGCTGGCAGGCGAGGACCCGGTGAGCGAATCCCGCGTGCGGACAGCCGGGATCGTCCTCGCGGCCGGTGGAGCCTCGCGCATGGGAAGGAACAAGTTGCTGCTCCCATTTCGTGGCCGGCCAATCCTTCAGCACGTCGTCGACTCGGCGCGCGAGCAGATGCACGAGGTGGTTATTGTTCTCGGCGCGGGGCAGGAGGCCATTCTGCAGGGCGTGGACCTGGCGCGGGTTCGCATAGTGAGCAACCCGGCCTGGCGGGAAGGGCAAAGCAGCTCGCTGCGCGCCGGCCTGCTCGCCGTGGGGTCGTCATGCGGCGCGGCAGTCTTCTTCCTCGGCGACCAGCCGGGTATCCCGGGCGAGTTGGTCAAAGCGCTGCTGGATTGCCATGCGCGCACCTTGGCCCCCGTCGTTGCGCCGCGGCACGCGGGCCAACGTGCCAACCCGGTGCTGTTCGACCGCTCGACATGGTCGGACCTCGGCTGTGTGACGGGCGACCAGGGTGGACGCGCGCTCTTTGATCGTTACTCCGTGGAATGGGTGGAGTGGGGGCACCCAGAGGACTTCGCCGATGTCGACACGGAGGAAGACTACCGCCGCCTGCAGTCGCGCGAGACTTGAACAGGTCAGCCTCTGAGTCGCGCCCCATGTGCGCCAAGGATGGGGTTCACGCCTCGTCGCGCAAGAGCCGGCTGGCCGGGCGGTCGAGCCAGCGCTCGGCCTCCTCGAGATTGCTAAACACTTCCATTTCCACGCCCGACGATAGCTGAGCCAGCCCGGCCAACGCCTGTTGTACAGCTTTGGACGAGACAACCACGGCCACCCGCACGAATCGAGCGGCCGGATCGGCGTTCACATCCTCTGCGAGCTGAATAGCGTCGGGCGGGATAACTGCAACCGCGCGCAAGTCGTACAGATTGCGGTTGAACCGTTCCGCGCCCTGCAGATGCCTCTGGGCAAAGGCCTGCCAGTGCGCCAGCACGGCGGGCGAGAGATGGTGGAAAGTCACATGCAGTCCGCCGTCCGGGCGGCGGGCGACGCGGTAGCCGCGTTCCGGCTCCGAGGACCAGTCCAATGGCTTTTCGTTAGGTGTCATTGCCACACTCCCTCTGCCACGGGCGCCACGAGGCGCTGATCGATTCCCGATTCGCGGATGCCGCCTTGGCCCGACCTGCAATGCGGGGTCGCCGGGTTTCCCTACGGGCAAGCGTTGGCCAGGTGCTGGTTGTAGGTCTGTGCGAAGACGTGCCGGCCCGAGTCATCACATGCGGCGCGGAAGAAGTAATAGGATGTTGCGGGGGCATTGGCCACCGCCAGGAGTGCGTCAAGCGACGGATTACAGATGGGCCCAGGCGGCAGGCCGCCATAGAGATACGTGTTGAAGGGCGAATCGACCTGAAGGTCGCTGGAACCGAGCGGGCTGCGCCACCAGGTTGCCTGGGGCGGGTAAAACCCGAGCGCATACTGCACCGTGGGATCGGCTTCCAAGAGCATGCCGGAATTCATGCGGTTGAGGAATACGGAGGCGATCAGCGGCATCTCGTCGTTGTGCATCGCTTCGCGTTCGATGATGGAAGCCAGCGTGACGGCCTGATACAGGCTGAGCCCGCGGGCCTCAAGCGCTCGGCGCAGGTCGTCGGTGGCCGCGCGTTCGAATGCGCTGGCCATCTCGAAAACCAACAGATCCGCATTGGCGCTCCGCTCGACGAGATAGCGGCCCGGAAGGAGAAACCCCTCCAGCCCGTTTTGGGCGGGAATGGCCAGGTAGAGCGCGAGGTTGGCGGGGCGCCGGTGGCTCGCGGCGATGAAATCGGCGGCGGGTATCGGCACGCCGTGCTGCTCGAGGGCCGAGGCCAGTTCCTCGACTCGCCACCCCGGGAAGACCGTCAACTCACTCTGGCGGCTGCTGCCTGACACACGCAGGTCGGCCAACGCGCGCGGTGTGAGGTTCGGCGACATGGC
>JAPLGX010000036.1 GCA_026389925.1 Chloroflexota bacterium | reverse complement strand
GCCTGGGCACGCCGAGCGCGGCGGACACGCGCGGCGCTGCTCTTATCGTGGGTTTCACACAGCGGTCGCCCTCCGGGGTCCCCGCCTCGAGCACGCGGGGACGACGAGCGCATTATCTTGATCGTCATTCCCGCCTGGTCATGGCGGGTATCCAGGAATTCCATTGGCACGAGATACCTGCTCCGCATGGGCCCGCCGAGCGCGGCGAAGACATCGGGGGACCATCCATCAAGGGTTCCACGACGTGATCGTCCTCCTGCAGCTCCGCCTCAAACACACGGTGGATAGCGAGAGCTCAGCCGGCTCGTCCACCCCCCCTTGCATCGTGCCGCGACCGGTTTAGAATCCAACACACGTCTCGCGGGGCCCAGGACGAACAAACCCGCGCTCAAATCGACATCAACCCAAAGGAGTTGACAATGAAGGGCGACCCGAAAATCCTTGACCGGCTCAATTTCCTTTTGGCCGACGAACTCACGGCCATCAGCCAATACAAGGTCCACACGGAGATGTGCGCCAATTGGGAATACAAGCGCCTGCACGAGGCCATCGAGAAACGGGCTATCGATGAGATGAAGCACGCCGAGAAACTCATCGCGCGCATCCTCTTCCTCGAAGGCCGGCCGATCGTGAGCAAGCTCAACGAAATTCACGTCGGAGCCGACGTCCCCGGCTTCCTGACCAACGACGAGGCAGCTGAATCCGGCGCCATCCGCGCCTACAACGAGGCCGTCCGCCTGGCCGTGGAAGCCGGCGATAATGGCACGCGCGACCTGCTGGAGTCGATCCTCGGCGACGAAGAGGTGCACATCGATTGGCTCGAAGCCCAGCAGGATCAAATCCGCCAGATGGGCTTGCAGGCCTATCTCTCGGAGCAGGTCGGCTAACCCGCCCCACTCCGTTTTCCTCCAGCGACGCCCGCGGCGAAGCGCAGTCAGTCTGGCGCGCTTCGCCGCGGGCGCCTTTCGAGCGTCCACCACGCCGGACCTTCATCTTTCCTTCCGCGGTCATTCGTCCGGCCGCTCAAGCCGATTGGGCCTCGCCCGGGGAAGATGAAACTCGCGCTCATCCCGCGGCGCGGGTTTCGCGCATGTGGCCCGCCAACGGCAATCTCGCTGTCACAGTAGGTGCGATGACCCAACCCACCCCCGCTCCTCTGCACACCAGGACTCTCGGCCAATTGTGGCTGGCCATCTTCCTGGTGTCCTTCCCCTTCGGCATTCTCTCTTTCGTGCTGCCGATCTATGGACGGGCGCTGGGGGCTTCGGCCGTGGAGATCGGCGGCCTGTTCTCGGCTGTGGCCCTCGTTCCAGTCGTGGTGCGGCCGTTCCTCGGGCGGGCGCTCGATCGATGGGGGCGGAGGCCCTTCCTGCTCGTCGGATTGGCAGGCTACGTCGTGGCCATGGCCCTCTTTTGCGTCGCCACCAGTGTGCTCATGCTCACGGTGGCCCGCTTCTTCCAGGGGTTGGGGCAGGCCTTTCTCTGGCTGTCGGCGTTGACCATCGTGGCTGACATCGCCGCGGCCACCGGCCGCGGGCGCGATTTCGGATTCATCGATGAGGCGGTCAACCGCGGCGCACTGATCGGCACGGTCATCGGCTTCACGCTGTTGGGAGTCCTGCCGCGATTTGATATCGACACGCGGCAGGTGTGGTTCTGGGTGTTTGCCGGCTTCACCCTCCCGGCCGTGTGGGCGTTGTGGGCGGGTTGGCGGGGCGTGGGTGAGACTCGTCCGGCGGCCGCGTTGCGCTCCCTCGCCAGCCGGCCGGTATCACCTCAACTCTTCACGCTCATGGGCATCGTCTGCCTCACCGGGGCTTCCGGCGCCATGGTGTGGCCGCTGCTCATGATCTTTCTCCAGGATTCGCTGGGTGCCAACCTCACGGCACTGGCGGCGGCCTATTCACCGGCCGCCCTCATTAGCGCATTCCTCCCCTCCCGTATGGGCCGGCTGGCCGACCGGTTCGGCCGCCGCCCGCTGATGATCGCCGGGTTGGTGGTCGGGGCATGTGCCTCCATTTTGATCCCTCACCTGCGCAGCGTCGGGTTGCTGGCCGTTTTGTGGGCGGTCGAATCCATCGGCTACGCCGCGTCGATTCCGGCGGAGCGCGCCTTCGTGGCGGATATCGCCGGTGAGGACACGCGCGGCTCAAGCTACGGCTTGTATACCTTCGCCTATTTTCTCGGCGCGCTCGTCGGGCCGCTGGCCGGCGGTTGGCTGTACGATCATGCGGGCCACGCCATCCCTTTCTACATGAATGGTCTCGGCTTGCTGCTCGGCGGGCTGCTCGTCGCGGCCGCGCTGCGCGAGCCCCGGTCGTTGGTCGCCCAGGCGCAGGCGGGCTGACGCGTGTCGCCCAAAGCTCGGCTGGCAGGCGAACACTCCGTCACCCTCCGGCCCTCGCGCGCCAACTCGCCCGAAGTGTGCCGCGGGGCAGCACGTTTCTGAGGAGCCCATGATCCGTTTGATCGGGTTGGATGCGGACGACACACTGTGGCACAACGAGATCGTGTACCGCGAAGCGAAGGTCGCCCTGGGCCGGATTCTCGCCCGCTTCGCCGACCCGCCCCAGACGCACGAGCACCTCAATCGCAACGAGGTGCGCAATGTCGAGGTCTACGGCTATGGCATCAAGTCGTTCACCTTCTCCATGCTCGAGACCGCCGCCGAACTCTCGCGCGGCGGGCTGACCTCGGCCGACATCGAAGCCATCCTTGGCCTCGGGCGCGCCATGCTGCTGCGCGAAGTCGAACCCATCGCGCACGTCGGCGAAACGCTCGCCGCGCTCGCGCCGACCATGCCCCTGGCCTTGCTCACCAAGGGCGACCTGGCCGAGCAGACACGCAAGATCAATCGCAGCGGTTGGGCCTCGCTGTTCCGCCACGTGCACGTGGTCGCCGACAAGACCCTGACCGTGTATCGCGACTTCCTCGCTCAGGCCAATGTTTCTCCCGCGGATTTCCTGATGGTCGGCAATTCGCTCCGTTCTGATATCCTGCCCGTGCTCGAGCTCGGCGGCCATGCCGCTTACATCCCCCACCCCCTCACCTGGGATCACGAGTCGGCCGCGATGCCGTCGACCGAAAACGGCCGGTTCCACCTTCTGACTGACATCCGCGATGTCTTGCCTCTCGTCGCCGGTCTGACCTCGCGCGGTCCCTGACCCGCGCTCGTTTTTGGCGCCTCCCCGTTGCGATCGACCCCGCCCTCGCTGGTCTCATCCTCACCGGCGCCCGGATCTGTTCACGGATAAGCAGCCTCGCAACACAATCCGCCCCGCGCGCGGCACCCCTCCACGTTCATAGTGGTCACCGTACTGCGCACGATGTACAATCGCGGTCGGCACCCAGGCGCGGCCCGGCCGCGTCGCATCGGGGGATGAGGGACATGCTTCCAGCGCAGATCAGCCAACCCTGGATCCTGGCCAACGCCGCCTCGCTGCTCATGTGCGTCGTGGCCTACCTTTGGCCGCGCGCCGGCCGCGCTCTCTTCGCCGCGCTGTTCTTCGCGACATCCGCGGTCACGGGCTACCTTGCGTTGACCCAGCCGGGGTATTTCATTGTCGGCCCGGCCGAAGCTGCACGCCTCGCCTTGTACCGCGAATTCATTCTGGGCTTCTTCCGTGCGCACGTGGTAGCCCTCGCGCTCGCCCTCACGACGCTGCTCTTCCTCA
>JAPLGX010000201.1 GCA_026389925.1 Chloroflexota bacterium | reverse complement strand
AGAAGGACGACCATCGACCGCCACCGCGAGGGGACCTTGTTCATGATGACACCTCCGGATTCCTTTGAACGACCAAGAACGCGCTCACCATAACTCGAGGCTCCGACGGTGTCAAGTGAACGAAGCGGTCGCGGAAGGTCTTCCGGAGCGCTCGGCGAACGAACTAGAGAACGCGGCCGGACCGCGGACACCTGTCCCGCTTATCCCGTTGGGGCAGCAGGAGGTGGGGGTCGAGATGGGGTAAGGGTGGGTTGTTGGCCAGGTTGGCCTGTGTTATCCTCCATCGGCGGAGGTGCGACGATGCCCCAACAGAGGACTCCAGAGAGGGTGCGCTTCTCCTACAGGGAAGGTCCCAGCTACCAAGTAGTATATGCAACGGGCGCTCGCGGGGCGGTCACTCCCCAAGGCAGGATCAAGTTCGACTTGTTCGCAGAGTTCCCTGCTGCTCCATCGGAGGAGGTCCGGAACTTGAACTCAGACGGGACTCTTGTGGCTCCAGTCCCTCTTCCGGATGCCCACCCCGAGACAGTGGAGGTTATGCGACAACTGCAAGTCGGGGTCTTTATGTCTATCGGCGATGCAGAGATCGTTGCGAAGTGGTTGCAGGAGATGGCGGACGAGGCGAAGTCAATAGGGGAGTCGGCTCAGGCCGCCAAGAAAGAGAGACTCGCATGACCGCCGCATACGCTCCGGCGCAAACGGTCGTGTCAACCGATGATACTCACAATGCGGCTGTAGGCGCCTTCGAGCATCTTGAGTGGATATGGCGTCAGGGACCTATCTGGCATTGGGTTCCGGGGGCATCACGGGTGCGGCAGACAATGACCACCATTTCGTACTCTCCGGATCGTGAGAACTTGGTCGTACTACTGACCCATCGGTATCAGCTTCTACGGCCAATTCGGCTCCACAGAACCATCGTTGGGGACGGTCACTTCGTCTTCGACGACCTGGTTCATTGCTGGGGAGAAGGCGAGTCGTTTGAGCAGGCTCGTGCGGACTATGAAGCCAACTTGATCGATATGTACGAAGATCTCGCAAATAGCAGGGAGCCACTCTCCCGCCTGGCAGAAGACCGCCTAAACGGCTTGCGCAGGCACTTGAAAGCGGCCTAGCCGTATGCAACTGAAGAGGCGAGAGGCCCTGAGGGGATTACGGAAACTCGGAACCATCGAACAGGGCGGCAATCACGAGAAGTGCAGAGTCATCGTTGATGGGAAGAAGATCGCGACTTTCCCCATTCCGAGCAACGACGACTACAATGACACCCTGGTACACTTCGTGGCCAGCCCGCTATGCTTGGACAAGCACGCGTTCTCTGACGTGTGTGACTGCACCAAGGACAAACAGTGGTATCGTGACCATCTAGCGCGAGAGGGAAAGCTGTGACCGTGTTCAGCAACTCCCTAGAACGAGATCCACGAGGCGGGCTAGATCCTGTCGGTGCGAGCACCTGAACGCGAACTCGTCGAGGTACTCCATAGTTGCGAGCGTCACTCCAACTGACAAGAGTTGCGTGCTCCAGAGCCCATACCAATCCGTCGCCTGCTGCGGCAAAGGGATAAGCGAGACACCTGTCCGCCGCCCCCTGGACGGAGGGGCTCCGCCCGCCGCACCAACCTCCTTCGCGGGGGAAAGGCCCAAGGCTAGGCTTAAGGGAGAGCATCGCCCGACGACGAAGGGGGTGAGAGGAGAATGCCAACCGTGCGGATCTTGTCCGGCCGTCGCCCCTCCACGCCACCGGCGATCGCTAGGGAGGGGGATAACGCCCCGGCAGCGATCCTTTCCAGACTTGACATGGGTTGTGGGCGTGTGGTAAGATGCACCCAGTTTCGCGCTTCATCGGATGGGGTGGGTATGGGTTCCTTGAGTAGCGAAAGACGGAACGAAGGCTTGCCTTTTCCAGGCAGGCCAGTATTGTTTACGGAAGGGCCTGCGTCCCGCCGGAGCGCGTGACGCTCACCGGCGAACGGAAGATGTGAGAGACCATGGGATTCGATACTCTGGGAAGAGACGGAGGCTGATGAGGGAGGTGGGAATGAATCTAGAACCGGGGTGGCCCGGATGTCCCGAAAGGAGGTCAGAGCGTTTGAGAACTTACGTAACGGGCTCTAGCAAGCGAAATCGAAAACCTGAAGAAGGAGGTACCGCGTTGAAAAGGAGAATGGCCGTAGCGAGCGTCCTAGCGATCTTGCTGGTGACGCTTTTCACCGCCGCTGCCCTCGCCACCGAGGCGAAGATCTACCTCGCCTCGGACATGAACGGGCAGAATCCGGTGACAAACATCAAGGAAGGGGATCAAGTCTACATCGTTGTCGACGATCCGGACAACAACATTGACTGCGACGTCCGCGACAAGATCTGGGTGGACCTCAAGATCTTCGATCCGAAGACGGGGGCCTACATCGTCTGGGACAACGGCGGCTACACCGGCCGGGACGGTAACAAGGCAAAGGACTACCTTGAGGAAACCGGGCCGGACACGGGGCTGTTCGTGTCCAAGCGACCGTTCCAAGTCGGGACGCGCGAGTCGTACGACGGCCGAAGCGGTTACATTGTCCAGCGGCTCAACACGCACATCGTTGGCCCGTACAACGGCGTGTGGGGAACCGCCGTGACACCGACCGACTTCCGATGGGGCCACTACGAGTACGCCGGACAGAACAGCTGGGGCGGAACGACGAATGTCGCGGGTGACCAGCGTGGGTGGTATGAACCTCGAGGAGCCGGCGCGTCTCCGTACCTGACGTTTGACTTCAACGAAGGG
>JAPLGX010000428.1 GCA_026389925.1 Chloroflexota bacterium | reverse complement strand
GGGTCGCTCAGGTACCACACCAGATCGTACACGTCGCGACCCTTGATCCAATCCCGGCGGAGTAGCGCCGCGACTTTGCCCGCGAGCAGCGACGGCTTGTCGTGATGCGCCAGACGCAGGGTCGCGTGTCGTCGCACGGTGGTCACCTCGAGACCGGCGCCTGCCGGTGGACGGGTGTCCACCTCGACCTTCACGGAGAGAGCTTTTTCGGCGCGGTGGCTCAGTCCCAGTTCATGCTCCAGCCCGGGAAAGCGGATGAATGCCTTGTTGACCACCGCCCTGGTGGACGCTTTGGCCTCCGTCCGGTAGCGCTCCTTCTCGAACCGTGCTCGAGCGGACGCGATCAGTCTGAGGAAGTCGAACTCCGGAGATGGGGTTTCCAGCGCGAAGTCCAGGTCCTCCGAAAAACGCGGCGCGCGGTACAGGAAGCGCAGGGAGGTTCCTCCCATGAACGCCAGCGATGCCCATGCGCCGCTGTCCTGCAGGCTCTCCAGTATCCTCGCCTGCAGGTACTCCCGCAGGATGTTCACCGCGTCGCGGGGAGCCGACCTTGCCACGATTTCGCGCAGGTACTCTTTCATAGGTCCTGATATTCCTCCGCCTCAATGCGGGCCAGCGACGACACGTTGCCTGCGAATCGCTCCACCTTGCGGCTGCTGAAGCGCTGGGCCATGGTAGCGAGACGCTCGAGGTCGAGGGAGTCGAGCCGTTGCAGGCGCAGCGCCCGAGCAAAGGCGGGCTCACCGGAGCGACCGCGCAGGTAGCTCAGGTCCAGCAGTGCCTTCTCAAGAACGGCCACGAAGGCGATCCGATTCCCGCCCACCGCTTGCGTCCGGTATCCCCAGAAGAGGTCCGCCTTGAGATGCTGATAGACGAACGTTCCGAAGGGGGTGGTGCGGGCGCCCGGCCTTCCCGTGGTCACCGCCGTGGTGGCGAAGACGGCTTCCGGGATGAGGCCGTGATCGGCGAGCACTGTCTCCAGGCTTACATACGACCCGGGCACCAGTGCATTCGATACCTCGTACGGATGGGGCTCCGCGGTTCGGTAGGGTTCGCCCAGCGCGTAGAGGCCGCGCCGCACCTGCACGACGGTGCCGTCGGCTGTCCATCGAGACAGCTGCTTCCTGACATCCCGGAGGCCCACTCCGGGCGATAGCAGCAGGCCGGTGCTGAACAGAGGCTCGCGCCCCACCGCCCTCAGCAAATCCGCACGCTTCATGGCAATAACTTACCATGAATGGGTATTTAGTGCGATAGAAGTCCGGGTTGACCGGGCGAGCTCGGATTGATAGACTTAGTCCTGTCAACTTAGTCTATCGAGGTCGCCATGATTACCGTGAATATGCACGCAGCCAAGACCCAGCTCTCGAAGCTGGTCGATCGAGCCGTCAAGGGCGAGGCGTTCGTGATCGCGAAGGCGGGCAACCCGCTCGTGCGAGTGACCGCGCTCGCTGCCCCGGCGGCGCCGCAACGGCTCGGCTTCCTGGCGGGCGAGATCGCCGTGCCCAAGGATTTCGACCGCATGGGTGCGGCGGAGATCGCGGCCCTGTTCGGGAGTGGTGCGTGAAGCTCCTGCTGGAAACCCAGCTCCTGCTCTGGGCCGCGGGCCAGCCCGAGCGGCTCTCCGCTGCGGCGCGCAAGCTCCTGAAGGACCCGCGCAACGAGTTCCTCTTCAGCGCGGCCAGCCTCTGGGAGATCGCGATCAAGAACACGCTGGGACGGGAAGACTTCCGCGTCGAGCCGCGCCTGTTGCGCCGGGGGTTGCTCGACAACGGCTACACCGAGCTTCCAGTCACCAGCCAGCACGCGGTGAACATCGACAGTTTGCCGCCTCTGCACAAAGATCCCTTTGACCGTATGTTGCTTGCCCAGTCCCTCAGCGAGGGCATCACCCTCGTCACCGGCGACGCGCAGCTGGCCCGGTACCCCGGGCCTGTGCGCAAGGTGTAAGGATCCGGGCGCGGGCCGTACGAGGATGTGCGCGCCTTGCATTGTGGGAGTGCGACTCCTATTCGACAAGGCATGAATCCTCTCTCACGCGGGATGGAGCAGAAAGTCCTGGATCTCTTTGCCCATTTTCCGGTGGTGGCCGTGCTCGGCGCCCGGCGGGTGGGCAAGACGACGCTCGTCGAATAGCTCGCGATCCCCGGCCTGAAGACCTTCACGCTTGATTCCACCATTGACCTCGGCGGGGCGCGCACCGACCCGGACTTCTTTCTCCAACAGCAACCCCGACCG
>JAPLGX010000191.1 GCA_026389925.1 Chloroflexota bacterium | reverse complement strand
CGGGGCGCCCCGGCCGGCACCGGCCGGGTCAATTCGGCGAACAGGAGGCGCAATGGCCTCCGGCGCACGATCCGCATCCGCCCGAGGTGCCCGCCACCGACTGCCCTTCGCTCTGCGCAAAGAACAGCGAGAGCTTGCGATGGGTATGCGCGCCGCCGCACCTCTCACAGGCAATGGCCGTGTCAGCCTGGCTCATCGGCCGCAGCGTGTCGAAATCCTTGCCACAGTCGTCACACTGATATTCGTAGATGGGCATATCCCGCTCCTGGCACCGCGTGCTGGCCGCATTTTACTCCAGGTGACGTGCTTCGTGAAGAGACCTGCGCGGCCAAGGCCAACCCGTGGTGCGATCTTGCGCAGGGGTTGTCCCGCCCCCGGGTGAGGCCGGGAGTCCGCGCCGGTGATGGACTCGACCGCGCCGGTGAATTCGGTTTCGCCGCCGACGGTCAGATCCCTGCTCGAAGAGATGTCGATCGTGGAGCCCGACAATGCCGCGAGGGCCTCACGATCCATGAGGGCGGCCGCGCTGGCCGGGATTCCGCTGCAGGCCGCCAATGCCAGCCCGCTCAGAACGAAAAGCGAAACAACCAGTGGTCTGAGTGTGGAACCGGTATTCATCCGCCTTCTCCTGTGAATCGCAACGGTTGTTGGACTTGCTATGTCTATATAGTCGGACCCCGGGCAAGAAAGTAACGCAAGAATCTGGAGAAGTTGTTCTCAATGCAGACGATGAGCCAACGTCGGCCGGGGAGGAGCCAGTGGGGAGACTGCCCGGAGAATGGGGCTGAGGCTATTTGGAGCGGACGATCTGAAAATGGTCGAAGTCGCGGGCCACGGTGGTGTTGGCGAAGATTTCCTTCGCCTCATCCAGTATCTCGCGCTCACGGTAGCGGCGCGAGATGTGGGTGAGCAAGAGCTGGCGCACACCGGCCTCCTGCGCCAGACACGCAGCCTGATGTGCGGTCAGGTGCGCGAACTGGCGGGCCATCTCCGCCTCAACTTCTAGGTAGGTGGCCTCGATCACGAGACCGTCGGCCCGATGGCAGACCTCGAGCAAATCGTCGGTGCGGCCGCAGTCGCCCACGTGCACCAGCCGTGTGCCGGCGGTGAGAGGCCCGAGCACATCGTCCGGGTGGATGGTGCGCCCATCCGCGACTTGCACCGCGCGGCCTGCCACGAGCTCACGCCGCAGTGGGCCGGCCGGCACGTTCAAGGCTTCCGCGCGCTCGACGATGAATGGGCGGCGCGGCTTCTCCTCAAACAGGAAGCCAAAGGTCCCCTGCCCCCGATGATTAACCGGAAAGGCGTGCAGCGCAAAGTCCTCGTCCTCGAGCACCACGCCCGGCTCGAGCTCGCACAACTCGATCGTCATGGGCGGACGCGCGCCGCGCAGGACAACGCCGAACAGCAGGTCGCGGATGCGCGCCAGCGCGGCCGAGCCAGCCCAGATTTCGAGGCGATCGATAGTCTCCCAACGCGCGAAAGTGGAAAGCAAGCCGGCCAAACCGAGGATGTGATCGAGGTGCGCGTGGGTGATCAGGATCTTGTCGAGCCGCTTGAAGCCCAGCCCCGACTGCAGAATCTGCCGCTGGGTGCCCTCACCGCAATCGATGAGAAAGCGGTGCTCACGATGCATGACCACCTGCGCCGGCAACCCCCGCTGGATGGAGGGCGCCGAAGCGGAAGTGCCGAGAAAGACGATTTCGAACACGGGAAGCCTCAGAGGCGGGCTGGGGTTGGAAAAACGATTGTACCCTAATCAGATAGGCCGGCGAACACGCCCGCCAGCAGTTTGCCAGCGGCAGGCCTGCCCGGCCTGGCCCAGACCGCGCGCATTGAAGGATGGGTCCCGGCCCGCGAAGACAGAAATCGCCCGTACACGATGCGGGCGATGGCAGGTGAGCCTTCGCGCTCAAAGCCCCGTCAGGGAGTCGGCGACGGGGTCGGCGTCTCGCCGCCTGGGGTGGCCGTGGGCACGGCGGTCGGCCGCGAGGCCGCACAATCGCGGTTGGCCCGGCCGAGGGCATCGCTGTAATCCGCGTTGGAGGGCTGCAGGTTGGCGGCGGCCTGGAATTGCGCCACCGCGTCGCACGGCTTGCCCTCTTGCATCAACTGTTCTCCATAACCGAATAGGGCGGCGGGATACTTGATGGGCGTGTCGCGAAAGAAGGGCGCTATCGCGTAGACCTGGCCGAAGGTTTCAACCGCCTTCTCCAAATCCGTTTCGAAGTACACGTTGGCCGCCTGATACAGGTTGAGCAGGAGTTGCGCCCAATCGGCGCGCTGGCTGGCATGATTGTCGAGCGGCGCATAGTTCTTGGCCAGGTCGAGGTAATACAAGCCCTCTTCAAGTTTGCCCTGATCGATCAGGGCCACCCCTTGGTTGCGCAACGCGGTGAACAGCAAGCCGTCGACACGGAAAGGCTGGAAATCGGGTGCGTCGACCCGCAGCATGAGCAGGGTCTGGATCATGCCCGCCCAGTTCTTATCGCTGAACTGCTGCTGAGCCTGAGCGAAGAGCTGCTGCGCTCGGGGCAGATCGAGGGTGGCGGTGGGCGGCGGCGTGGGCGTGCCAGTGGGGGTGGGCGTGGAGTTGAGCCCACGCAAGGCCTCCTCCAGCAGGTCGCTGGCCGCCGGATAGTTCGGATCCAGGCTGAGGACGTACTCGAGTCGCTGGCGGGCGAACGAATACCGCCCGGCGCGCATGTCCTCGATGGCCAGATCGAACTGCTCGCGCGCCTGGGCGTCCACCGTGGCGCGCGCCTGGCGCCCGCGAGTCGTCGTGCCGGCAAGGACTCCTCCGGCCACCGCCAGAGTGACGGCCGCAAAGAGAATCGCCAGACCGATAAACACAAGCCGCCGGCGCGAACGAGGGGCAGGTGAGGCCACCGGAAGATCGGACATAGCGCGGATTATACCGTATCCCTCATGCGCACCCGCGTGCGGCGCACTTGACGCCCTTCCTCCCGCGCATTACCATCCCCGCAGAAGGGCCCATGTATCTCGGCAGCAAACGTTGGCGCATGACGAAGAAACCTCCGCGCCGCCCGAACCTGTGGCGCATCGGATTCTTGTTGCTGCTCATCGGCGGCGCGCTCTATCTCAATCAGTTCATCGTGCCCCACATTCCGCCGCCCTTCATCCCGACCGCGACCGCCACGCGCAGCCCGGCCTCCTTTGCACAGGAAGCGGAGGCCCTCTTCCGCGAGGGCAAGCTCGCGGCCACCGTAGATGCCTACCGCCGGGCCATCCGGGTGGATCCCTCGAACGCCGATCTGCACATCGCGCTCGCCCGCACGCTGGTCTTCTCGCGTAAGTACAACGAGGCGCTCGAAAGCGCGCAGAACGCGCTGCTGCTCTCGCCGCAAAACCCGATGGCCTGGGCGGTCTACGGTTGGGTGCTGGATTACCTGCCGGGCCGGGTGGATGAGGCCGAGCGCGCGGTACGTCAGGCGCTGGAGCGCGACCCGGGCTTGCCCCTGGCCAATGCCTACCTAGCCGAGATCCTCTCGGACCAGGGCAAGTGGCAAGATGCCTCCACCGTCGCGCGCCAGGCGCTGGCCGCCTCGCCGGACTTGGTGGAAAGCCATCGCGCGATGGGCTACGTCTACGAGAGCACAGCCAACTACGACAAGGCGATCGAGGAATACAAGGCGGCGGTGGCCATCCACCCCAACCTGGCCACCCTCTACATTTCGCTCGGCAACAACTACCGGGCGCTGGGTGACGTGAACAGTGCGGTCGACAGCTATCTGCGCGCCACGGCCCTCGACCCGGCCAACCCCGAACCCTACTCCAGCATCGCTCGGACCTATGCCGGCGATGGGCAGTTTGGCAAGGCGGCCCAGTATGCCGAGCAAGCCGTAGGATGGAACCTGCTCGACCCGCGGCTTCACGGCCTGCTGGGCGTGATGTACTATCACAACAACCAGTTCGAGAATGCGCTGCCCGAACTCAACCTGGCCATTGCCGGCGGCCAGACCGACCAGGGACCGGTAGCCGGCGTGCCCCTCGATCGGGGCACGGTGGGCGAGTACTACTGGACCTACGGGTTGGCCCTGGCCAAGCTCGACCGTTGCGAAGAAGCCGTGCCGCTCTTCCGCCTGGTGCTGGCCGGCATTCCAGATGACGAACTGGCAGTGGCCAACGCCACCGAGGGGCTGGTCGTGTGCAAGGAAATCTCGCCGACGGCCACGCCCAAGCCCTCTCCCTGAGCCATCATGAACCTGCGCGGCAACCGCTTCAACCCATTTCCAGAAGGCCCTCGCGTCCGCCTGGGGCGCGTGGCGATTTACGCTGCGCTCATCGTCATGGGCGCGGGGCTCTTCAGCCTGCTTGACAGCGGTCGCATCAAACCGCTCTATTCGCCGACCCCGATGCCCACCCGCCCGGCCGCCTCGTACCTGGCCGAAGGCCAGGCCTTCTTCGATGCAGGCCAGTTGGATGAAGCCATCGCCGCTTACCAGCGTGCGCTCGCCCTCGACCCCGGCAACGCCGAGCTGTGGATCGAACTGGCGCGCATTCAAACTTATTCCAGCGACCTGGTGACGACCGACGCCGACCGCTCGGCGCGCCTTGGCGATGCGCAGCAGTCTATCGCCAAGGGTCTTGAGCTCGCTCCCGAAAACCCTACCGCCTACGCCATCAAGGCGCTGGTGCTGGATTGGAGCGCCGATCCTGGGTTGGTGGGCGTGGAGCGCAGCGAGGCACTGCTCAACGAGGCTGCTCAGTCCGCCGTCAAGGCGCTGCAACTTGAGCCGAACAACCCCCTGGCGCTCGCCTTCCAAGCGGAGGTCTTGGCCGATCAACTCAACTGGTCGCAGGCTCTCGACGTCGGCGAACAGGCCGTGAGCCTGGCGCCGCAGGTTATGGATGTGCACCGCGCCTATGCCAAGGTGCTCGAAAGCAGCGGCGACTACACCGGCGCCATCGAATCCTACCAGCGGGCCATCGCTCTCAACCCGAACTTGCCTTTCCTGTATCTGAGCATGGGGGCCAACTACCGCTACCGGCGCAAACCGCCCGATGACCCAAACGCGGCGCAGCGCGACATTGACCTGGCGCTGGAAGCTTACTCCATGGCCGCGCGCCTCAACCCGAAGAACCCGCTGCCGTATCTCTCGATCGCCAGCACCTATGCCAACCAGGGCGAGTTCTTCATTGCCGAGCGCAATGCGCAAAAGGCGCTGACCCTCGACCCGACCAATGCCGACATCTACGGGCGCCTTGGCGTGCTCTACTATCGCGCGCGCAACTACGAGGGCAGCCTGCCCGTGCTGCGCTGCGCGCTACGCGGCTGCACCTCTGGGGAGAACGAGGAAGGCCACCGCCTGGCCGGTGACGACCTGGTGCTGGACGTGACCGCGCTGCCGCTCTCGGCCAGCACGCTCAACTACTACTACACCTACGGCTCGGCGCTGGCCTACTTCGGAAGCTGCGCCGAGGCTGCGGAGATATTCGCTGCGCTGCGCGCCTCGCCCTGGATCGACAGCGACGTGGAAGGCATTATCCAGGTTGGGGAGCGGATTTGCACAGGCGCCTCGGCTGCGCCGTCGGCCACACCCACCCCATAGAATCACAGCGCGCGGCGGAAAGCCCACCGCGCGCGTCGTGCCATTCGCCCAAGCGTGGGATCGAGATCAGACGGCGGTCACCGACACGAAGACCATCGGCCGCCGCTTGGTTTCAGAGTAGAAGAACTCCGCTAACGCATTCTCAACGCGCGTCTGCAGTTCTCCCGCCCCGCCCCGCGCGACCGTCTCGCGAATCGTCTGCTCGGCACCCGCCAGGAGTTCGCCCGCTTCGCGCACGTAGACAAAACCCTTGGAGATGATTTCCGGTCTCTCGGTCAGCGCACCGTTCGAGGCGCGCACGCGGAGCTGCACCGAGACGAATCCATCCCGCGCCAGGAGTTCGCGCTCGCGCATCACGCTGGGGCCGATGTCGCCAACCCCGGTGCCATCCACGAAGACGTAGTTGCCCCGGACCCGATCGGCGAGTGTCATGCGCCCGTCGGCAAACTCGATTTGCGTTCCATTCTCGACCACCGCCACGTTCTCGGCTGGGATCCCCAACTCGCGGGCAATCGCGCCGTGCTGTTTGAGATGGCGCAGTTCGCCGTGGATGGGGATGACGTGCTTGGGACGCACGAGGTGGATGAGCAGTTTCATCTCTTCGGCGGAGGCATGCCCCGAAACGTGCCCAGCTTCTGCGCCATGCGCGCGTTTTCGACCATGCTCGTGCCCACCAGCGCCATTTTGCGCTGGTGGCGGTAGGCGGCATTGGCCGCCTGCTGGATGCGCGAGATAAGCGAGGCGAAGGTGCCGATGAGAATGCGGCCCGGCGCGGCGCGAAAGACCTCTTCGAACGCACCATCGACCACGCGCTCGGAGGGTGTCCAGCCTGCCTGGTCGGCATTGGTGCTGTCGGAGAGCAACGCCAGCACACCGCGCCCCGAGAATTCGGCCAGCTTGGCGTAGTCGGTGGGCCAGCCGTCGACCGGCGTGTGGTCGAATTTGAAATCACCCGAGTGGACAATGAGCCCGGCCGGCGTGGTGATGCCCAGCCCCACGCCGTCCGGGATGCTGTGGCAGACATGGAAGAACTCGATGCGGAACGGCCCGAGCGAGATCTCGCTGCCGGCCTTGACCGTTTGCAGGTGAGCGCGCCCGGCCAGCCCGGCACGCCCGAGTTTGACCTCGAGCAGGCCGCGGGTGAGGGGCGTGGCGAAGATCGGGGCATCGAACGCCTCGGCCACGTGGCGGATGGCGCCGGTGTGATCCTCATGGCCATGGGTGACGATGATGCCGCGTACATGGTCCTTGCGGTCGAGCACGGAGCGGTAGTCGGGGATGATGTAGTCGATCCCCAGCATGTCGTTTTCGGGGAACATCAACCCCGCATCCACGATCAGCGCATCGCTGGGCGTTTCGATCAGCATCATGTTCTTGCCGATCTCCCCCAGCCCGCCGAGCGGGATGATTCTGAGTTCAGCGTTCATACGAATTCCTTGTTTCCTTTCACAACGGGCGACGCCTCTCGGGCGGCCCGCATCCTTAACAGAAAATCCCCACTCAAGTGGGGCGCCATGGGGCCGCGCACTGCACTTCCCCCTGCGGCGAACGAGTTGTGGGTGATGTCACGCGGATTCAATTCAGACGGACAACCTGAGTGGCCTGCAAACCGCGGACGGTCTCTTCCAGGGCGAACTCGACGCGGTCGCCTTCGTGCAGGTTTTGGATCCCGCCACCCATGATGGACGAATAATGAACAAAGATTTCTTGTCCGTTCTCGCTGCGAATGTAGCCGTAACCGCACGAACCATCAAACCATCGAACCGTACCAGAAGCACGTAGCGACACGAAGTTCCTCCGAGCAGAAGATCGGGCTGATTTTAGCACCTAAGACGAGGTC
>JAPLGX010000232.1 GCA_026389925.1 Chloroflexota bacterium | reverse complement strand
GCGGCGCGGCCGACGACCGTGGGCGCTGGGCACATCCCAAGGCGACGAGGATTCCACCGTGATGAGGCATGCCTTCCTCTTGAATCTCGGGGCAGTCTTTGTGCTGCTTGGATGCTCTCTGGGCGGCCTGGCCGCGCGGACCCAGGACGGCACGGTGCCTCCCGACACGGCCCTCCCAGGCCTGACGCTGCCGCCGGAGTGGACTGCCACTCCGACAATCACCTCGCGTCCGATTACCGCCACGCCCACGGGGCAGCCGGCGTCGACTTCGCGCCCGGTGGCATCGGCCAGCTCCCGGACGCCTGCGCCGACGTTGCCAAATGCGACCGCCGCTCCCAACGAACTCGATATCTCCAACTGGCTACGGATCGACACTGGACACGCCTACTTCTGGCTGCCGGCTGCCTACCAAGTGGCCGACCTGGGCGGCCTCGGCGACCTGATGAAGCTCTTCATGCTCGCGCTCGTTCAAGGCCTCAGCCAGGGGTTCCAGGAGATGGTTGGCGAGGGAACACCCGGCCCGACGCCGACTATGGTTTCGATGGAGGAGTTGCAGGCCGGGTTTGACATCGACTTTCTGATGGCCGCAGACAAAAACCTCGGCGGCGCGGTCTTCGTCGTCGGCGAGCCAGCGCGGCAGGGTCTCAACCTGGCCGATCAACTCGAAGATGCCCTGCGTGGGATCAAAGGCACAACCGAAGTCCTCAGCCAGCACGCGATAGCAAACACAGAATACCCGACCGCGCGGGCCATCGCGACCGTTCGAGACCCCGAATCCGGGAGTGTTACGCAGCAGGCCGTTTACGTCATCCAGGCGGATGACCGGCTGTATACGTTCTCCTATCAGACAACTCCGACGGATTTCGAGAATCTCTGGCCCGTATTTGAGCGCAGCATCGCGACCTTCCAACCGCACGCTGCAAGCAAGTGAAATCCGGGCCGAGTCGGCGTCCTACCGGGTTCGTTGTTCTCCTGCCTAATCGTGCGCATCCGCCCTCTTGGGGGAGTGTCGGTCATGCGCTCCGGCTTTCAGCAGCCACCTTCTTTCACAGCCACGCCGCAAGGAGAGAATGAGGTGAACGATCCCCGCGTAGGGCGCATCTCGGTCGTCGGCTTGTGTGTTTTCGTTCTCTGTGCATGTCTCGGCCCTCGGCCGCAACAGTCATCACCCGCGCTTGTCCGGCCAACCGCGCGGCAAGCCTGTGGCGACGGTGTGTGCACGCCGCCGGAGAACATGGCGACTTGTGCGTTCGACTGTACCCCTCCCCCCGCACGCACCTATCCCAATCCACTCCCTAGCAACACACCGCAGCCCAACCCGCCCGCCTCCTCCGTCCCCGGCGTGGTCTACCTCGGAGTCATGGTGCACCTGGAGGGATGGGGAGACGACAAGAGCGAGAACCGGTTCGGCGCTCACACGGTTCAAATCCGCGACGCGGCGAGCCTGTTCGAAAAGTATGGAGCAAGGCTCACCTTCGAAAGCAAGGAGGTCACCGAAGGGGTTTTGCGCTGGGGCGACAATGTGTTGCTTGAGATGGAGCAGCGCGGTCACGGGGTGGGCGTGCACGCCGATCTGGGCGGCAGCCTGAGCGACGATTGCGCCAGGCTTGCCCCCGAACTGCGCGCCGAACGCGAGCAGCTCGAGTCCCTCGGCGTGCGCGTGAGACACGTTTCGGGCAACAACTCCCATTGCGATTGGATCGCCGCAACCATTGACGCGGGTTACTCTTTCACTACCGGGGTCGTAGCCTACGGCGTGATGTCCATGCCGGCGGCAAACCGTCCACCCGAGTTCCGCAACTGCAAGAGTCCGGCGGCCTGCCACGATGTATTCCCGCCTGAACTGGAGGACCGCCTGCACCCCTGGCGGCCCGCGAGCGGGAGCGATTGGCTCACCCACGACCCGAATGGCAAGCTCGTCATTCTGGCCTCCGGGCAGGGGATCGCATGCGCTCAGGAGGAAACGGCCGGTCAGGACACCAGGAACGGGTGCCTCTTCGAGCACGCGGACGTTGAGGCAATGATGGACGTACTGGATCAGGCGCTCGAGTTGTCCGCGCCGGACCAAGTCAACATCCTGTATTTTTCCTGGAGCTTGGGGTCCCCGCTGGATCCGCTTGTGCTCGAGCAGTGGCTCAAGGCGGTCGAGCCGTATGTTAAGGCGGGGCGCGTTCAGTGGAAGACCCTGCCCGAGATGTATGATGCTTACGTGGCGTGGGAAGGCGGTTGAGACGGCAGGTCGCTCCGCGCCCGCCGCGGCGACGCCCCCCCC
>JAPLGX010000037.1 GCA_026389925.1 Chloroflexota bacterium | reverse complement strand
CCGGCCTGCGCGGCGTGCTGGGCGAAACCATCCTCGACTTCCCCGCCCCGGACAACAAAACGGTCCCGGCGGCGCTCGCCTATACCGAGAAATTCCTGGCCCGCTGGAAGAACGATCCGCTGATCGTTCCCGCCGTCGCCCCGCACTCGGCGTACACTTGCTCGGCCGACACCTTGAAGCGCACGCGAGAGCTGGCGACCCGCTTCGGCGCCCCTTTGATCATCCATCTTTCCGAGACCGAAACCGAGAATAACCAATTGCGGGCGAAGGAGGGCGTAAGCCCCACGGCGTACCTGGACCGCCTCGGCCTGCTCGGCCCGCGCACGCTGGCCGCCCACGTCATCTGGGTGTCGGACGACGACATCGCCCGGCTGGCCCGCAACCGCACCGGCGTGGCCCACTGCCCCTCAAGCAACATGAAGCTGGCCAGCGGCGTGGCGCCGGTCGAGAAGATGCTGGCCGCGGGAGTGGCCGTGGGCTTGGGAACCGATGGCGCGGCCTCCAACAACGACCTCGATATGTTCGAGGAGATGGACCTGGCCGCCAAGCTCGCCAAGGTGCACTCCGGCGATCCGCGGGCCCTGCCCGCCCGCCGCGTTCTGGAGATGGCCACTATTGGCGGCGCCCGCGCTTTGGGCCTGGAGTTGCAGATCGGCTCACTGGAAGCGGGCAAGCGCGCCGACCTGATTACCGTCAGCCTGCGCAGCCCGCACGCCGTCCCCTTGTACAACCTCGAGTCCCATTTGGTCTACGCGCTGAAAGCTTCCGACGTGGATGACGTGATCGTCGAGGGCCGCATCCTGATGCGCTCCCGCCGCATCCTGACCCTGAAGGCAGCCGAAATCCTCTCCCAAGCCGAGCGCCTCGCCCAGCAGGTCCGCCGCTCCCTCGCCGGCAAGTGAGCCACCACGTCACCAAGAGTTGGTCTCTTCGTGTCTTGATTGCGAACAGCGTTCTTTCTGATGGTATGATAGTCAGAAGAACAGAATCTCGGGAGGCAAGCAATGCCGGTGAGCAAGGTCGGCCAACGCCGTCAGGTTGTCATACCAAAAACCATTTGCGAGCAGATCGGCCTGCGTGAGGGCGATTTTGTCGAAGTGACCACCAGCAGACGGGGGGTTCTGATCAGGCCCAAGAGACTCGTGGACGCCGATGACGTCTTGACGCCGGCCGAAGCGGCGCGTGTCCGAAGAGGTGAACGCCAGTTGCGCAGGGGCGAGTATCTGACGCTGGAGCGCGTGATCCATGAATTGGGCCGTACGCCTATCAAGAGACGCCGTTAAGGACCTGAGCCGCATTCCTGCCGACCGCCGGGAGTTGCTGCGGCGCTTTCCGCCTTCAAGTCGCGCAGCAGGCGGTCGAAGGCTTTCTGGTACGAGTCATGGTCCTTCCAGCGCGTGAAGTCGCCGATGTAGCGGGTGCGGCGGATGTCGGCTGCCCACGCCTGGTCGGTGTCCATCACTTCGTCGTCAATCCGGATCGGGAACAGCACGGTCGTGTTCTGCTTCCGCTCTTTCTCGAGCGCAGTTTCGACGTCTTTCTCGACCCATTCGCTGCGGATGGAGTTCGCGGACAAAACCACCAGGAGCTTGTCGTAAGCGCGGATTGATTCGTCAAAACGGCGGCGGAGCCTGTCGCCAATCTTCAGGTCGTCGTGCGCGAACCAGCAGCGCACGCCC
>JAPLGX010000202.1 GCA_026389925.1 Chloroflexota bacterium | reverse complement strand
CAGCAACTTTCGCTTCTTGATCGTGGAGCGTTTCCTTTCAGGCAATGGGGGGACGGCCTACATCATTGATCGATTGGCCACCCTGGCGAGTCTTCCTCTGGCCGCCTTGCCAATCCTGACGATAGAAATCGGCCCTGCGCTCATACTTTTCCTGGCCTGGTGCTTGAGTCGACCTTGGAGGGCCCACCCGATCTGGGGTCGTTGGCTAGCCATCTTCCCTTGGGCGTATGCGGCGATCATTTTCGTGGTGAAGGATGACGGCAACAACATTGCGATGCGTGGAATGCTGCCGGCACAGTTGCTCATCGTGCTTGGCGCGGTTGCGTGGGTGGATTCGCTTCACCTCCGTTCGATGTCGAGGGGGTATAGAGTCCTCCTGGCATACGCTGCGATCGTGCTCCTTGGCAGCACCGCGATGGCCACGCTATTCGAGATCGACTATTTTGCGCGACCTGGAATTGGCACGAGCGGGGTCCAATTGGGGCGATTCGCGAGGCTCTTTCCCGCTTCCCGCCAGCTGCCCGAAGGACTCACGTACTTGCGGTGGGTGAACGCTGAGACTCCCCGGGGCGCCCTGTTGGTCGAGCCCGACGCACAGGTCGGCGACGCCCGGTACTGGCTACTTCAACGTGTGAGGTACTTGGGGCCCGAGTCACTGGCTGCCCTGGAAGAGGCTGCGCCCGATGCTATCTACCATATGCCCTCGCAAGTGGCGACCGAGAAACATGACGGTGCCGAGGACTTGATCAGGCAGGCACTCGCCTCGAAGTATGTGCGAGAAAATGTTTCGTCGGTCTATGTGGTGTGGCGAAGCCCGGAATCGTTGCCGATAGAGGGCGAACTTGTTTACTCCGATGCTACGGTGAGGATCTTCCGCGTCGACATCCCCGCGATATCCGGCGCGGGTCTCCCAACTGCACAATGAATAACCTGAGGGGGGAGTCAACGTCCGATCTTGTGAGCGTGGTTATCCCGACGCTGAACATGTCGAGATTCCTCGGGGAGGCGGTGCAGTCCGTCTACGAGCAGAGTTACACTCACTGGGAGATCATCCTGGTCGATGATGGCTCGGTTCGAGGCGAGTACCTGGAGGTGCAGGCGATCGCCCGGCAGGATCCGCAGCGCCTACGGCTGTATTGCCACGACGGCCACAGGCAGCGCGGTGCAAGCGAAACCAGGAACCTCGGGGTGATGCAGGCTCGAGGAAGCCTGATTGCCTTTCTTGATGCGGACGACATTTGGCTGCCGGACAAACTGGCCGTCCAGGTCGAGGTTCTGGCGCGATTCCCGCGGGCCGCTATGACATTCAACCGTGTCCGATACTTCGCACATATGGGGGGGAAAAGTGAGGAACGCGACCAGCCCTTTGGCGAGCTTAGGACGGGAGTGTACGAGCCTCCGGTACTCACATTGATGTTCCTGCGGGACGCGGCAATCTACCCTTGCCCCAGCGCTACGCTCATCCACAAGGATGCGCTCCTCTCGGTAGGGGGCTTCGATCGGAGGTTCCACAAGGTCAGAACGGATCTTGCGGCGTGGACCAAATTGACAGCCAGTTTTCCAGTCTATGCCGACGACCGTGTCGTTGCTCGTTACCGGCAGCACCCGGCCTCCTCCGTGGCGCAGATGAATGCCGCTGGCGACTACTTGCACTATGAGTTGGCCTTTTACCGGTGGCTGCTGCGCTACATCGAAAGCCTCGCGCCGGCGGTCCGGACGGCGATCGAACCCTTTGCCTGCGAGCGGATGTACTATTACTCGGTGCAGCACGCGCTGCGCGCCGGGTGGCGCTCGCGTCTGGCATGGCGCGTGGCGGTGGCTCCGCGGCTTGCGGCCTACCGCGCCTTTTGGCGGCACGGACGGTGGCTCAAGGCAATGCTCCCGGGCCGTGCACCGAAGCCCGAGATCATGCCCGGAGAGAGGGCGGGATGATGTTTCTTCGAAAGCTGCCGGCCAGCGTTCGCCTGCCGCTCGGCCGCCTGCGCGAGGCGCTGCGGCGGCGTGCCGCGCGATGGCGAGTCCGCCCGCCGGTGGGCTGGGTGCGCTTCGGAGACTTAGGCCGCGTGCATCCGGTTAGCCGCGCCTTTGGCTTTGACCGCGGCACGCCCATCGACCGCTACTATATCGAGCACTTCTTGGATCAGCACGCCGATGACATCCGCGGGCGCGTGCTGGAAGTGGGCGACGACACCTACACCCGGCGCTTCGGGGGTGAGCGAGTGACGCAGCGCGAGGTGCTGCACGTGACGCCGGGAAATCCGCAGGCGACGCTCGTCGGCAACCTGGAGACCGGCGAGGGGTTGGCCGGGCGCCAGTATGACTGTCTGATCCTTACCCAGACGCTGCACTGCATCTACGACCTTCGAGCCGCGGTGCGGACGTTGCACGGATTGTTGGCGCCGGGAGGCGTTGCGCTGGTCACGCTGCCGGGGATTAGCCAGAGCAGCCGCTATGATGCCGACCGCTGGGGGGACTTCTGGAGGTTGACCCCGGAAGCGGCCTGGCGCCTCTTCGAGCAGGAATTCGGAATAGGTGAGGTCGAAGTTGCGGCACAAGGCAACGTGCTTTCCGCAGTAGGGCTACTTTGCGGGCTGGCGGTCGAGGACCTGCCTACCAGGGCATTCGAGGAAAACGATCCCGACTACCCGGTTGTCGTGCATGTGAGGGTGACTAGTGGGAGACCGTAATATCAGGGCTTCGGGTCGGACGGGGCATGCAGCGACTGCCCGATCCTGGAGCAATCACTTGCCTTCTTCAGCTGGCCTCTTGACCTCGCTCTTCCGGCGGACCGAAATGCAGTCACCAACGCGCAGTCTTGCGCTTCTCGAGGTCAAACGGGCAGTACAGCGGATCCTTGGCTGGAGGAATGGGCAATCCGAGACGGGTGCTCCTGGTGGTGCTGACAAGCGACCCTCTGCCATGGACAAGGCGTGGTCGTGGATCGCTCTTGGCGCTCTGATCCTGCTTTGTCTGCTTGTCTCCCTGGTGTGGTTTCAGGGGTGGAGGGCCCGACGGCTAAACAACCTTGACATGATCATTTTCTACCGGGGAGCCCTGGACCTCATGCGGTTCGGCATTCTCCCGGAGAAGGGACAGCTGTACAGCTACCAAGCCTATGCTCCTCCCGGAACTGCCTTCCTGATCTTGCCGGGGATGGTGCTGTTCCGCGATCCGCGGCTCTTTGAGATCCCGTCGACATTCTTGCTCTACGTTGGGGCGGTGATTGTCGTCTTTCTCATCGGGCGTCGCACTTTGGGACAGAATGCAGGTTTGGGCGCGGGAGCGCTGTTCGCAGTCTCTCGGCTGGGGCTCCAGAACCCCATCGAGACCCCTTTCTTCGTTGTTCTGGGCATATACTTCCTCCTTCTCTGGGTCCAGGATCGAAGGCGTGTGGGCCTTCCCCTCGCGATGATTGCAGAAGCCAGTGCGCTCTATGTCTATCCCAAGAACCTCCCGATTGTTCTTGCTTTCCCGTTGCTTTGGTGGATCTATCGACCGCCGGTCTCCTGGCGCAGCCTGCTCGTGGCGTCAAGCATCATTCTGACCCTCTGGTTTCCTTACCTGAGGTTCGAGGTGAGACGCGGGTTTGTTGATGTGCGTTCTTATGTACTTCGTGAACCGGTCCAGGTTGTGGAGGGAGTTCGTGCAGTGAGCCAACCCCCGTGCTTCGCGGAACTCGTGGGCGAGGTGGGTACCGTTGATGGCTTCTTCTTGCCGTATTCGGGAGATCCGGTCTTGACTGAGAGGCTGATCTACTCAGAGCGGGGACTTTTGAACGGCGCCGAATACAGGATGTGTGCGATCATGTCGAGTATCGACAGGAACTTTGACGGTGATAGCTTCCTTTTTGGAGGACTGCAGGCGACTAATGCGTTTCTTTGGGCGGTTTTCATGACTGGGGGGATAGCTCTTCTCGCTTCGACGACGAGGATCTGGCCGCAGCGACTGCGATCCATTCGAAGCGGGATTACCGGCAGAGGTCTGCAGGTGGCCGGCATAGCCGCCCTATGGGGTCTCTTGTCCTACGCGCTACTTGATCCAGGGCTGGTAGGTAGGTGTTGTACCGCGGACGGTTCACTAGATACCAGCTCTAGGTTGGTCGTTGAGCAGCTGCGGCTGATCGTCCCCCTCATTGGCGTCAGTACCCTTTTCGGGCTCTATCTTGGACTGTCCGCCGGTGAGGAGGGGTCGCGCGCGTCTCCACTTGTCCCTGTGCTGTGGATTCCGTGGCTTGCACTGGTCATCCTTTCGGAGCCCAACCGTGCCGATCGTTTTGTTTGGCTGTGGCCGCTCCAGGTATTGGCAATGGTGACGACTCTCGCGTGGTTTGCGCGGTCAATACGGCGGCCAAAGATCATGTTCGCCATATTTGCTGCGGTCGTCTTCATCCTGTCGTTTCCTGCACGGCTCTACAGCGACAAAATCGCCGACTGGAGCCGAAACGGGTATGGAGGCCAGGATACTGGGAAGCTCTCAGTCGTGGACTACTTGGGTTCTGTGGCAGCGAGCCGCGGAGTTACTACCCTCGCCATTGGATACCAAATGGTGGATCCCCACTTTGAGAAGCCGGGTTCGTCGGATCCGGACTATAGAGAGGGGACGTGGTTCGATTTCTTGCTCGATATTCGTTATGGCGTCCACAATCTGGATCAAACCGTGCAAGGAACAAGCGATATCGACGAATACCGAGTCCTCGAACTTCGCGACGGCGAAAGCCAGCGGCAGACTCCTGCAGAACCGCCTTGGATAGGATATGAGGAAGTCGCCCATTTCGGTCGATTTGCGGTTTACCGTCGCGTAGCTGGCAACGTGCAGGCGGCCCCCGCCTTCTTGCACGGGCTGTCGATCCAAGACCTGCCGCGCCGCGCGCTCGAACGCGAGGATGCGGATTACCCGCTGATTGTCTGCATTCGAGCGATGCGGGACGGCCCTCAGGGCGATCCTGGTTGACGTGGGCCGCACAAGCGCCGAAATGAGCCAGGTCTTCAGCGGACCGAAAGATGGGTGTTTTGAAGAGGGACCTGCGGCAATTGCGTTGCAGAATTGGCTCGCACATCGTGAGGGCGACCTCGCGATTGCTTCGTGCACTTCCGGTCCCGTCCACGCTGTTGGGGCCTCCAAAAGGAGTGATTGTTGACCTTCCAGCATGGATCCGTGGACAAGGCGGTCGCGCTGAGGGATTCTGGATCCGCGAGGTAAGGAAAAGCGAAGCGGTTGAACTCGCTCCGCCGACGCTCCTAGGGCACGGTCCCAGCGATCGTTTCTGGGAAGCCCAGAGGAGAACGTTTCCTTCGGCGTCAGTCTTCGGTTTTGTTGGAGCTCGGATAGCAACGCGAGACGGCGTCATCATCGCACACGACGACCGTGTCGTCGGTGCGATGACCACCAACTGGGGCGACCCTCTCGATCAACACCCGATCTTCGATTCCCTGAGGCTGCCGCCAGTGCAACGAAAGAAAGGTCGCTTCTCATCCATCCTATTCCCTGCTGCCTACCGCAACTACTATCACTGGCTGCATGACTCTGTGCCGCGGTTGGCAGTCCTTGATCAGGTCAATCCGATTGATTGCATGCTAATAGTGCCGAAAGGTCCTGCGTGGATCCGTGATAGCGTAGCCCTATTGAATCTCAAGCAACAAGTTGTTGAGTTCGGTGCCGAACACTGGGAGATCGAGCACTTAGTCATACCCTCGTGTGTCGGGACAAGCGGGTATGCCCGCCCCTGGAGCTGCAATTGGCTTCGGCAAAGGATGGGATTGGAAGGGCGTGAGCCAGGCACGCGCCGGCTGTACATCTCCCGCTTGCACGCAACGACCCGACGCCTGCTCAACGAGGACGACGTTTTGACCACGATCTTGCCGGAAGGGTTTGAGTTGGTGACACCCGAGAACCTATCATTCACAGAACAAGTGGGCCTCTTCTCCCAAGCCAACATCATTGTGGCTCCGCACGGTGCAGGTCTGGCCAATGTGCTGTTCTCGCCGAGAGGCACGCGGGTCGTAGAACTGACCTCTCCCATGTATGTGAATCCATGCTTCTATTCACTCTGCGGGGCAGTCGGGCATCGCTATGCTTGTGTATTTGGGGAAACCGCCAGGCGCGAAGAGGGGCCCGATCGTGTAACCATGGTTGATGATATTACTGTCAAGGCAACGCTAGTAATGCAAGCGATCCGTTCAGTGATGGCTTGAGTCCACTAGGCACGCCAGGTCGTATCATGCCAAGCCTCCCCCGCATCACGCTCGTCACGCCCTCCTTCAACCAAGTGCGGTTCCTCGAACACTGCCTGCGCTCGATTCTCGATCAGGAGTACCCGGACCTCGAGTACATGGTGATGGACGGCGGATCGGCGGATGGCAGCGCGGATGTGATCCGTCGCTACGCGTCCCGCCTGCACAGTTGGCGCAGCCGGCCCGACGCGGGACAGTACGCGGCCGTTGCCGAGGGATTGAATGCCGCCTCGGGCGAGGTCATGGGCTGGCTGAACTCGGATGACCTGCACCTGCCGTGGACCTTGCGCACGGTGGGCGAGATCTTCGCTGCGCTGCCCGAGGTCGAATGGATTACCAGCCGCATGCCGCTGCTGGTAAGCGAATCGGGCGCTCTGGTGGCCGCGAAGCGATTGGAAGGATTCAACGGACGGGCCTTCTTCCGCGGCCGCAACCTGCCCGTGGTGCGCGGTTTCTACACCTGCTTCATCCAACAGGAGTCGACCTTCTGGCGCCGCTCGCTGTGGGAACACTCAGGCGGGTTCGGGGCGGGGCTCGACCTGGCCGGAGATTTCGATTTGTGGGCGCGCTTCTGGAGGCATGCGACACTGCATGCGGTGAATGTCCCCCTGGCGTGCTTCCGTCTGCAATCCGATCAGAAGACAGCCCGCCAGATGACGGAATACATGGACGAGGCGGCGTCTGTGCTGCGGCGCGAGAAGATGCGCCCACC
>JAPLGX010000112.1 GCA_026389925.1 Chloroflexota bacterium | reverse complement strand
GAGCAGCCCGCCCGCCCCGGGCGGCGTGCCATCCACCTCGGCGTCCATCTGAGAAAACGCAGCGGCCTCCGCCTCTCGTCCATAGAGAACGCGCGCCCCCCAGTTGAGGCACTCTCCGCACGTTTCCATTTCCCCGATGAGCAAGTTCTTGGCGGCATCCGCGGATTGGATTGTCGCCAGACCGCGTCTGCCGGTCACCTTACGGCGGGTCATGACACCCACGAAACCCGAAGTCCCAAGGCACAGGTGCCCCTCGCCCTCGCCAACTGCGCCGGCCCCTACGGCCGCGCACGGCGCATCTCCGGCGCCGGCGATGACCGGCGTGCCCTCACGCAAACCCAGCTCCCCAGCCGCTTCCGCCGTCAGCCCGCCAACCTGGGATGTCGAGCTGACCAGATCCGGGAACCTCGACCGGTCAAGTCCGAAGAAGCGCATCAGCCCGGCATCCCAGGTTTTCGACTTGAGGTCGAACAGCCCAGTCACGCTGGCCGTTGTCCATTCAAAAACGAGGCGCCCCGTGGCACGCAGCATCAAGTAGCCGGTGCAGTCGATGAAGGTCTTCGTTTGCGCGTAAACCTCCGGGGCACGGCGCTTCAACCAGATATACTTCGGCAGCATGTCCTTGCCGGTCATGGTCGCGCCCACGATGGCCGCGAAGATGGACGGCCCGCCCAACCGGCCCATGACCCAGCGTGCTTCATCGCCGGCGCGACAATCGAGCCAACTGATGCAGGTGCCTAGCAGCTCGCGTTGCGCGTCGAGCGCGATGATATCGAGCATCTGCGTCGCAAAGGTCAGGCCCATCACCGAGGAGGCCGGAACTTGCGCGCGCTCCAGCACCGCTCGCGCAGTCTGCCCAACGGCCCGCCACCAATCGGCCGGATCCTGCTCCGCCCAAAGCGGGCGCGGGTAGGATGTCGGATAGGGTGCATAAGCCGTCGCCGCCACCTCGCCCGACGGGCTGACCAGCACAGCCTTCGTTCCGGTGGTGCCCACGTCGTGAGCCAGGATGTATTCCATAGCGATTCCCTAGGCCGTCTGGCCGCCGCGCGTCAGTTGCGCGCCCGGTTCAGCCGCTCGTGAATCTTATGCGTCACTTTGTAGATGTTCCGGTACTCGCGGTACAGCGTGTCGTACAGCGCACGCCGGTCTGGATCGGGTGTATACGTCGCCTGGTACTGGATCAGGTTCGAGATGTCCTCGAAACGCACCAGCCCCAGGCCCACGGCGGCCATATAGGCCGCTCCGCGTGCGTTGGCGTACACCGGATCCTTCACCTGGCGCACCGTTCGGTTCAGCACATCTGCGTGCACCTGGCACCACAGATTCGATTGGGCCCCGCCGCCCACCAGATTGACCGGGTCGAGCCGCCGGCCGGCGAACTTCTCGGCCGGCTCAAACACCCAGCGCGTGTTGAGGGCCACGCCCTCCATCAGCGCGCGGACCATATCCGCGCGGGTCGTGCCCAGTGAAAGGTTGTGGAACCCGCCGCGCACCCAGGGGTCATCCACCGGCGCGCGCTCGCCGTACAACCACGGCGTGTACAGGACTCCGCGGCTTCCGGGCGGCACAGATTCCGCCACCCGATTGAGCGCCGCGAAGTAGTCGCGCGGCGGCTCTCGGTCGAGCAGCGCATCCCGGCTGTAGAGAACGTTGTCGCGGAAGAAGGTCAGGTTGCCGCCGGCGATCTCCTGCGCCGCCATGAGCAGGAACTTGTCCGGAATGGCGCACGGCAGCGAGGCCATCGCGGAGGCCACATCCGTTTTCTTGAACGGCACGTGGACTGCCACCCACGACGACGTGCCCAGGTAGACGTGCGGCTCGAAATCGCGCACCGCGCCCGCCCCCAACGCCGCGGCCGGTACGTCGAAGGCGCCCGTCACCACAACTACCTCCTTGCGCAAGCCAAGCTAATCGGCCACCTCCGAGCGCAAC
>JAPLGX010000125.1 GCA_026389925.1 Chloroflexota bacterium | reverse complement strand
TCGCCAAGTGGCAAGGCAAGGGTCTGCAAAACCCTCACCGTGGGTTCAATTCCCACCGTCGCCTCCTCGCCTCGAGAACAGGATCGGGCCCGCATGCGCGGGCCCGATCTATTACGGTCTGCAGGTTCGTCTGGCCGAGCGTGTCAGGCTGCCATGGCCTCTGCGCGCACCGAGGCTGCCTCGTCAGTTGGTTCAACCGGACGCATGGCGCGTACAACCAGATCCGCCAGCGCGCTAATCTCGACCTCCAAACCATAGTGCCGATTAAGATCGCCCAACTGCAAGCGACAATTCTCGCAGGCAGCTACGACCGTGCGCGCACCGGTACGTCGCACCTGATCGGCCTTTGGTTTGCCGGCGCGCAGGCGCACCTCCTCGTACTCCGGAAGCGCCACCAACCCGCCGCCGCCCCCGCAGCACAGCGCCTCGTGACGGTTGGGAGTCATCTCGACGAAGTCCGGCGCGATGGCGCGTAGCACGCGCCGTGGTTCCTCGATCACGCCCCCCGAGCGAGCCATGTTGCAGGAGTCGTGATACGTGACCCGCTCGCTAATTGCACACCGATCCAGGTTCAGCCGCCCTTGCGCCAGGTATTCATCAATCTTCTCCACCAGGCTGACGACCCGGAAGGGGAACGTTTCGCCAAACCAGGTCGGCGCTTCCCAGCGCAACGCGGCATAGGCATGCCCGCATTCGGCCAACACCACTTCCTCAACGCCCAGGCGTTTGGCTTCATCCACGATGCGCGCGGCGATCTGCTTGGCACGCGCGGGGTCGGCCAGGAAGACACCATAGTTGGCGGCCTCGAACAAGCTGAGGGTCCAGTCTTCGCCGGCCGCGGTGAAGATGATCGCCGGCGGAAGGATCGTGTGCACGCCAGCCAGCGCCACGTACAACACGCGCGCGCCCGTCCGCTCGACGCTTATGCGTGCGTGCGGGTGGCCCGTTGCCCGGCGTAGTTCTGGCTCGAGCTCCGCCATCTGTTCGATAAACAAATCGCGGAAGAGTTCCGGGCTGCGGCCTTTCTCGATCGCCGCATCGGCGAGCATCACCAGGATCTCGGGCGCCACGCCGGCGGCTGTGGCCATCGCGCGCACGGCGCGCATCATCAGCGGTGTATCCACGCCCAGCGGGCAGTTGAAGGTGCAGCGGCGGCAGAGCGTGCAGCGACTAAAGGCCGTTTCGGCCAGGCGGGCCAGCGAGGCCTCATTCAACTTCTCCGCGCCCACCCACCACGGAGCGATGCGCGCCAGGAAGTCGTGTTCGGCGCGGTACACCCGGCGCAAGGCTTCGCCACGGGCCACGGGCGTGTTCTCCACTGTGGGCTCGGCTTGGAAGTAGTGGCAGGCCTCCGCACAGACTCCACAGCGGGCACACACTTCGAGCGCGGCCTCCAGCGGACGGCCGAGCTGTCGTTCAAAAACCCCAAGTGCAGTGGTCACCATGTCGCTCATTGCCCCGTCTCCCTCGCCAGCGTCGCCGGCGATTTGCCGATCGCGTGCGGGTGAATCACCGCACGCCGACCGACGAACACGCCGAAGAACGCCCGCGCCAAGAAGAAATACAGGCAATGGCGTATCTTTCCCAGCGGTACGTAGGCGAGCATGATGCCTGCCGCAAGATACATCGCCGGCATCCATGGCACGGAAACCAGGGCGGCGGCCTCGAGCGCCAGAAAGACACTTACCAGCGCGATGGCGGCATAGTCATCGGCCGTGCTCAAAGCACGCAGCACGGCCTCGCCGATGCGCATCAGGATGCCGACAGCACCCAGCAGCGCGCCAAGCCCGAGCAGCGTTCCCAGCCCGTGGCGCACGAGGTTCGGCAACAGCCCCCACCACGGGCTGGCCGCGAGCAACGGCAACCCGGCGAAGATCCC
>JAPLGX010000371.1 GCA_026389925.1 Chloroflexota bacterium | reverse complement strand
CAGGGTGCGCCGGCCACCCCGGCTCTTGAGCTGCTCGAACGCATTGGTGGCTCGCCGCTCGGTGGCGACAGCGTTCGTGAGTTCCGTCTCATCGAAGTGGTTGCTCCGCCAGGGAATGTTGGCGTAGTCCACGTCATCCGGCACGCCGAAGTAGTCGAACGGTGTCAGGAGGCCCGCGCGAATGCCCTCGATCAGGTCGCACCGGTAGACCAGATTCTCCCCGCAGAGGGCCAGCAAGTCACCACCGTCGGTGCGCTCCGGTGTTGCGGTGAGCCCGAGCAGAAACTGCGGAGCGAAATGGTCTATCAGTCGCTGGTATGAAGCGGCAGCGGCGTGGTGAAATTCGTCCACCACGATGTAGTCGAAGCGGTCACGCGCGAACCGTGACAAGTGCGCGACTCGACCCAGCGTCTGGATCGATGCGAATAGCACGTCCGCGTCAGGGTTCCGTTCGGTGCCGGTGTACAGGCCGAGCGTGGCGTTCGGCCGTACCCGACGGAACGTTGCCATCGCCTGATCGAGGATCTCCTCACGATGGGCAACAAAGAGGACTAGGGCATACTCCTGTCGACTGGTGTCGAAGGCGCTCAGCCAGGTCTTGCCGAGGCCTGTGGCAATCACGACAAGGCCAGCTGTGGCGCCATTGGTCCGCGCCGCCTCCAGCGCGGCGAGCGCCTCGGTTTGGATGCGATGAGGCTGGGGGATGTCGAGTGGTTCATACTGGATGCCCGTCTCGGTGGGCAGAGGCACGTCGGCGCGGCGGAGACTGTAGGCGGTCACCCACTCGGTGGTCAGCTGACGTGTGCGCGGGTCTTCGAAGAGACGATCGAACGCGCGGACCACAGTGGCGATGCCGACGGCGTCTGTGCGTGTGACGATCCGGTAGTTCCACTCCAAGCCATGCTGGAGTGCGCTCCTGCTCAGGTTCGAACTCCCGACGAAGGCAGTGGCGACTCCGTGGCTGTCGCGGATGATGTATGACTTGGGGTGGAACGAAGTCGCCCCGGCTTCGAATACCCTCAGCAAGACTCGGCCTTCAGGGAAGGACGCTTGCAGGTCGAGGAGGGTGCGGAGGGCCACTGGGTCCGTTGTGCCGAGATAGTCGCCGGTAAGTAGGCGCAGTCGGCCGCCGTGTGCGAGCATGTCATGCAAGTGCGGCACCAGAACATCAACACCGCTGCGCATGACGAACGCGACGTTGATGTCTACGGCGCTTGCCTGGGGCAGCACGGCAACAAGGTGAGGAAGCAGTGGATCCTGGCCACCCTCAACGAGTGGGAACGTGTGGGGTGGAGCCGTGGCATCGAGAGCCACGTCGGGGAATGGATAGGTAGCGACATGTGGGAGCACGTGACGGACGCCGCCGCGTGGGTCCGGAGTGTCGCCGACGTACCGTGGGATCAGGTGGAGGTGAAGGTGTGGAATGGTCTGGCCGGCGGCGGATCCGACGTTGACGCCAATATTGTAGCCGTCCGGATGGTGCGCCTCCTCAATGAGGTGCCGAGCCCGTTCGACACCGGCGATGAGCGCCCTATGCTCGTCCCAAGTGGCCTCGAACCAGCTCTCGATATGGCGATGGGTCACGAGTAGTGCATGGCCCCGTGAGACTGGATACCCATCCCAAAGGCCGAGGACAAGCGCATCGCGGTAGAAGACGTGCTTCTCGTCGGGCGCGCAGAACGGGCACGGGCCAGTTGCCGTCACGGCTTGGGTCCGGCCGGCACGATGACCAGTAGTCCGCCAAGGCCAGCTTCCGCGCAGTCGGCGCATCTCCAGGTCGTCACTCGACGATTGGCTTAGCGTGACCACTGGCACACGGGGCAGAAATGCTCGAAGCGCACACGGCGACGGCTGCTCGTTATGCGCGCAAGTCCAGGTGGCGCGTGCAGTCTTGTGCGTGGCGCATAGCCGGCATGCTGCATCAACGTCTGCCACTCCGAGCCGTGGGGGCGGACACGGGTCCGAGAGAGTTGTGCGGCGGCCACGTGGGCTGCCTCGTGGCAGAGCACCTCTGTGAACCAGTGTGTGCTGAGCGTATCGAGAATTGGGTGCAAGAGCAGTTCGCTCGAAGTCGAGACGCAGCGGCCCAGCGATCGAGTCAGGCGGGTGCAATACGCGACCGAGAGATTCCGGGTCAGGTTTGGGAGACCCCACAGCCTTGCCCAGACGCGAAGGTGTCGCTTCGCGAGGGAGCCCCTGGCCGGAGACAGAGGAATCAGCACGGCCTGAGTTGCGTGAGGAAGCGTGCGAATCGTTCGTCGGACGGCGCGAGCGTCAAGGTCAGAAGCTCGTCGCGGCGCACCCAAGCGATCTCGCTGTGTTCGGTTGGGTTCGGCACACCTTTGGCAACGACACGATAGAACTCGATCACGAAGTGCGAGCCCGGATCCTTTGAAGTAAAGAGCAGGTCATCCACGCTCTCGACGGAGAGGTGCAACTCTTCGCGGAGCTCTCGACGTGCTGCGTCGAGCGGCGACTCGCCCGTCTCGACCTTCCCGCCGGGGAACTCCCAAAGACCGCCGTGCCGTTTGTGGATTGGCCGACGGCAGAGCAGCAAGCGGCCGTCTGAATCCTCCAGGACGGCCGCCAAGACGCGAACTTCCAAGTCGTGGGTCACCACGGGCAAAGCTGCGGTCCAGTCACGGTCCTCGCAAGCAAGGGATCCCCTCAGGAGTTGCTCGGACGCCCGGCCTCCTCTCGCCGTATCCGATCGCCGCGCGCGCCAGCCGCTCGGCCGTGCCCCGCGCTCGAGACAGCACCAGGAACGCCAGGTTCGCCTCGTACACCACCTGCACATTCGGCGCGTAGTCCAGCCGCGCCGCCAGATCGGCGAACAGCTCTTCCCATCGCCGCCGCGGCCGGTGCTGGTAGACCGCCACCGCCGCGCTCTCCGGCAGTCGCTCCAACAGCCACGTCACCTCGGCGTGCCGCACCCACTTGGGCCCGCGCTGGGTCCGCGTCTCGAAGCCGTTGTCGGGATCGAGGAAGACC
>JAPLGX010000384.1 GCA_026389925.1 Chloroflexota bacterium | reverse complement strand
GGATCTCGCGCAACGCGTGCCTGGAGTGCGCGTTTTGGCTCTGCCCCAGGGAGACTACGGGCTCGCGTTGCGGCACGGGATTCTCCAGGCGCGCAATGACGTGGTGATTGTATTTAATGTGGAATTCTGGAGCCTGGAATTCGTGGAGATCGCGCTGGCGGCTCTTCAGACTCGCGAGATGGTGATCGGCTCAAAATCAGCACCCGGGGCGCATGACGAGCGGCCCGCCCTGCGCAGACTGATCACGCGCACCTACAACCTCATGCTCCATTGGCTGTGGGGATTCGACGGAACCGACACACACGGCATGAAGGCGTTTCACCGCCGGACCCTCGCCCCAATCGTGGAGGTTTGCCGCAGCTCCGGCTTCGTGTTCGATACCGAGCTCGTGCTTCGAGCGCAGCGGGCCGGTGTCTCCAAGATCGAACTGCCGACCGATGCGCGCGAACTGAGAGCTCCATCCAACCGGTCCCTCTTTCGACGGGTGCCGGGCGTGCTCGCCAACTTGCTCCGTCTGTGGCGAGGTATGAGAGACCGTGGGAAGTGAGAGAGCGTGAGGTGGGATCGCTTACCTGCCGCGCCTGCGGCTCAACGCGCACCAAACCCTACCTGCGAATTCGCGGTTTCGATATCGGGCGATGCGCAGACTGCGGCTCGGCCACGACGGATGCCGAAATGGATCCAGCCCAGGCTCGCGCCTACTACCAGACCTCCTACTTCCAGGGCGGCGACTACGAAGACTATCGCCGAGATGAATCAATCATCAAGCGCAACTTCGAACGATTCGCGCAGGCGATGGCGACTCTCAGTCCTCACGGCCGCCTCCTGGAAGTTGGCTGTGCTTACGGGTACTTCCTGGACGTTGCCCAACGGCAATGGGATGTTGAAGGCATCGACATTTCCGCGCCAGCTATCGACGCCGCGCGCGCGCCACGGGCCCCGGGTGCGCTGCGGAGACCTGTTGTCCACGCCGTTGGAGAGCGGAGGATACGACTGGGTTGTGGCGTGGGACGTTCTCGAGCACGTCGACCGGCCGAGGGAATACCTTCGGCGAATGGGGGAGCTGCTTCGCCCGGGCGGGCACTTGGCCTTGACCACTGGGGACTTTGGCAGCTTGGCTGCGAAGATAGCCGGTCGGCGCTGCAGGTTGCGCACGCCTCCCAGCCATCTAACCTACTTCACGCGAGCGGGGATCCGATCTGCCCTGCGGCAAGCTGGCCTCCAAGCGATTTCCATCGCCACCGCGGGCTACGAGCGAACTCTGAGCTTTACCCTCTTTCGATTATTAGGGTCAGCTGCATCCTTGCGCATCTTTCCGGAGTCCTCTTCCCGCCGCGGATGGATTGAGCGAATGCGCTTCTACGTGGACCTCGGCGACATCATGTTCGTGACCGCGCACTCGCTGGCGGCAGGGGAGCCGTTGTGAGAACCGCGGGCTCCCGGCTGACTTGGCTGCCCTCCACCGGATACCTCCTTCCAGGCATCGGCTTGGTTCTGCTCATCGCCTTTCACGCCTGGGGCCTGATGCGGTTCCCCGCGCCTTTCGTGGATGAGGCCTGGTACGCCAGCCGAAGTTGGGGGTTGATCACTACACACAAGGCATTCGGCGTCTTGGACGCGGGCGTGTTCGACCGATATCCTGGGTATTGGACCTATTTCCAGTGGCTGCCTGTGTGGCTGCAATCGCTTGTCGTGCAACTAACCGGGACGCCGAATCTGCTCGGACTGCGCGCGCTGTCTCTTGTGGTCGGACTGTTTCTGGCGGCCGCGATCTACTCGATTGGCTCATCCATCGGCGGCCG
>JAPLGX010000307.1 GCA_026389925.1 Chloroflexota bacterium | reverse complement strand
CGCGGCTGGGGCCCCACGTCACGCAGGTCAACCTACGGGCCTTGCAGGCGCGCGCTCCGCAGAGACCGGCGCTCGATCGCATGGATAGGATCGCGCAGGTGGTTACGGGGCGAGACGAGGCAACTGCGAGCGAGGGGGTTGCCTGGCTCACCGAGCTGAGCCAGGCGCTTCACATTCCTGCCCTTGGCAGTTACGGGTTGGCAAGTGCCGACATCCCCCTGATTGTCGAGCGAGCGATGGCTGCCAGCAGCACCAGAGCCAATCCTATTGCACTCGAGGCCCGGGAACTCGCCGAGGCGATCGAGGCGGCCCTATAGGCCGTGGACCCCTGAGACTTGGAGGGGACTCGGGCGGATGCCGCCGTGGCGTCGCGTAGGCTAGTCCAGTATCTCCACCATTCCCGAACCCTGATTGAGAAAGGCGGCCAGGATGCGCAGCCGGTCGGCAGCGCCGGGACCGGCGAAGGCATGCCCGGCTCCGCGCAGGTACTCGGCGACGACCTGCGCCTGGGCCCGTCCGGCGTTCGACACCCCATCACCCGGCAATCGCTTGCTGCGTTCGAGCGCGGGGCGCAAACGCGTGGCAAGACTCCCGAACGGGCTGGGCGGGTCTTCAGCGCGCAGCGCGGCCGCCGCCACCGAGCAATGGGAATGCCCCAGCACCATCACAATGGGGATGTGCCAGGTGCGCACGCCGAACTCCACGCTGGCCAGCACCGATTCGCTCAGCACCAACCCCGCGACGCGTATCACAAAAAGGTCGCCCACGCCGCAGTCGAAAACCACCTCCTGTGGGGCACCCGACTCTGAGCAGCTGAGGATCATGGCGAAGGGCTGCTGGCGGTCCGGCGGCCCGGACCAGCGCCGGAAGACCTGGTTGGGATGGGTCAACTTGCCCGATGCGTATCGCTTGTTGCCATCGATAAGCCGCTCGAGCATCAAATCGCCCACAGGGGAGGTGCGGCCAAAGTCCTTCATAGAACCGCCCCGCGCAGACTCACGCACGGCCTCCCGATGCCACATGACCCGCGATCGGCGGTAAGAATGTGCATGCGCAGCCCTTCCGGGATCATTCGCCATACCTCCAACGGTCGATCAGCTGCGACCGATAGATAGTCTTGCCGTCCCGCGTCCGGTAAGCCCCGCCCAAATGATGACCGGGACCAGGATCAGCATCACAGTGCCACAAGCATAGAAGAGCATCACGCCGCCCAGCAATTCGAGCTGCATTCGCGCCGCCGAGCCGCCGTACAGCCGGCTGAGGGCGAGCCCGCTTGAGACCCACTCCCCCACGACGGTCAGCTTGTCTCCGTTGATGAATCCAATCACGCGTTCCGTTCCCTCCACGACGCCATCGGCCACCCGCCCATCGTGAGGCACGAGGACGGTCGTGGCATGCCGCTTTCCAGAGAGAATCTCGTTCTGCCCACGCCCCATGCGAACGGTTCCATCCGACGTCGAGAGCATCAACTCCGGCACCTGCGTCTGGAGGAGCGTCCAACGCCCGCCCAGCGAGCCTTCGCTATCGCGCTCGACGACCCACCGCTCACGCCGAAAGGCAACCAATCCCTGCGCACCGATCACCGGCTTGGCGAAGAGAGTCCCCTTGAGCAAGGTCGTGCCGCCCATGGAGAGCGCGTCCAGACCCGCAACACCAATAGGCCGAAGGAGGCGCACCTCGTCGTAGCGCCGCGCCTCCTTGGGCGCAAAGTAGAAGGTGGTCATCAGCCCGCAAGCCAGAAAGGCGAGGGCGACGACCACCGTCGCTAAGACACCGTAGGCTCGGTGAACCGCCGCCAGCGCACCGGCGAACTTCACTGCTCGCCTCAACCTGGACGGCGGTTCC
>JAPLGX010000414.1 GCA_026389925.1 Chloroflexota bacterium | reverse complement strand
CTGCGCGACATGGCGGAGCGCGTGGGCCTCGCCGAGATGACCAGCTTTGTGGCGGCGGTGATCCAATCGGAGCAGCTGGGCGTGAGCATGGGCCGTGTGCTGCGCATCCAGGCCGATCAGATGCGCATCCGGCGCCGCCAGATCGCTGAAGAGCAGGCGCGCAAGTCGCCGGTCAAGATGATGCTGCCGCTGGTGTTCCTGATCTTCCCGGCCATTATGATCGTGCTGCTCGGGCCGGCGGCGATGATTCTCATGCAGTCGCAACTAGGGGCGATTCTCGGGGGGGGATGAAAGGGAACGCCGGAGGCCGCCGTGCCTCTAGCAATCGAAGGCAGGCACCGTTCCAGCTCCGCCGATGGCTCTGGGTGGGGCTGGATTTTGTTTTTCCCCCGCGCAGCGTCTCGTGCGTGCGATGGGGGGCCCTCCTGTGCCCGGCCTGCGAGGAGCGCCTCACCTGGCTGGGCCATCCTCTGTGCGCGCGGTGCGGCACCCCGCAGCATGGAGGTCAAGCCGTGGGCGGTCACACCTGCATTCATGAAGCCGGCCTGAGGGCGGTGCGCTCAGCGACCCTTTTGGACGGGCCCATTCGCGATGCGTTGCATGCGCTCAAGTACCGCCGCGACCTGGGGCTGGCGCAGGCCATGGCCGAGGGGCTGCTCCGATTGTGGGGCGGGTTGGGATGGCGCATGGACGTGCTGGTTCCAGTGCCGCTCAGTGCGCAGAGGCTGCGTGAGCGTGGTTATAATCAAGCGGCACTCGTTGGGCACGCCTTCGGTGAAAGGATCGGGCTGCCGGTTCGCGAAAGGCTTTTGTTACGGTCGCGGGAGACCGCCTCGCAAGTGGGTCTCTCGCTCACGGAACGCCATTCGAATGGGGCCGGCGCATTTCGCGCCCAGGAGGTGAGCCGCCAGAGGATCTTGCTGCTGGATGATGTGTGCACGACGGGGGCAAGGCTGGAGGCCGGCGCGCGCGCTGCAGGGAGCTGGCGCCCGGGCCGTGTTTGCGGTCATGGTCGCCCGAGGCGCCTCGCCCTGCGCGCCGTAACCGGGCTGCGCGTTGCCGGCCGGCCGAGCGCTGTCTGCCATCGCCCACAACCGGAGGTGAGCATGACGCTGCAGGTGGAAATCCAAGGCCACGACATGGAGGTGACGGCGAGCCTCGACGAGTACGTGCGCAAGAAGGTGGCGCGCCTCGAGCGCTACCTGGACGCGCTGGATGAAGCACGGGTGGAGCTGCTGCATGAGAAGAGTGCGCGCAGCGCGGCCGACCGCCAGGTGGCGCAGGTCACCGTGCGCGGGCCCAACGTTTTGCTGCGTGCCGAAGAACGCTCGGACGACATGTTTGCCGCCGTGGATGCCGCGCTCGACAAATTGCAGCGCCGCCTGGAACGGTACAAGGGCAAGCGTCACCGCGGACGCGGTGACGGTACCAGCGCCGCGCAGGTCGCCGAGCCCGAACGGGCCGAGCGAGGCGCCCCGAGCGGAACGCGCATCGCCCGTCGCAAAGCCTTCGAGCTCGTGCCCATGTCGGAGGAAGACGCCATCGAGCAGATGGAGCTGCTCGGACACGACAGCTTCTTCGTCTTCCTGAACCTGCAAAGCAACCAGGTCAATGTCCTGTACCGGCGCCGCGCCGGGACCTACGGGCTGATCGAGACCAGTTCCCGTTAGGGCGGCCCCGCATGGCACGCACGAGCCCGCCGGCGTATTGCCGGCGGGCTCTTTTCGACTCTGGAGAAGACTCGACGATTCGCTGCGGCTCACCCGCGCTCACGAGCCGAGGTTGAGCCCCCAGCGTTCGCGCACCAGGCGCTCCGCCGGGGCGAACAGCAGGCGGTCAACGGTGAGTCCCAGCACAACGATGACCAGCATGACCGCCATCACCCGGCTCATGTCGTTGAGTTCGCGGCCGAGGGTGAGCAGCTGGCCCAGCCCGAGGCTGACATACAGGAGCTCCCCGGCCATGAGCGATCGCCAGGCAAACGACCAACCCAGTTTCATGCCGGTGATGATGGCCGGCAGGGCGGCGGGCAGGATCACCCGCCAGTAGAGCGGCCAGCCCTCAGCGCCCATGGTGCGCGCCGCGCGTAAGTAAACGGGCGGAGTGTTGCGCACGCCGTCAACCGCCGAAAGGCAGATCGAGAGCACAGCGCCCATCACCACCACGAAGAGGATGGCCCGCTCCGATAGCCCGAACCACAAAATAGCCAGCGGCAGCCAGCAAATGCTCGGCAGCGCCTGCAATCCGAGGATGACCGTCCCCAGCGTTTCTTGCAGCAGGCGCACGCGCCCGATGACCAAGCCGAGAGGGACGCCCACCACCAGGGAGATGGCGTAGCCGAGAAGGATGCGCCGCAGGCTGACCAGGATGGCCAGCGGGAAGCTGCCGTCGGCGAATCCCAAACCAAGTGAAGTGGCCACACTCCAACTGGAGGGGAAGAGATACGGCGGCCACCAATGAAGGCTGTAGAGCGCTTGCCAAACAAGCAGCAACGCGAGGAAGAAGAGCAGCCTAGCGCGCCAGCCGGTCATAGCCCGCCTCCTCCTCGGCCCGCAGCACTTCCTCCCGCAGATCGGCCAGAACCTCCTGGGCGGCATCCACCAGCGCGTAGTCTTCAATGTGCCGCGGGCGGGGAATGCGGACGGGATATTCGTGTTTGATCCGCCCCGGGCGGGCCGACATGAGCAGCACGCGCGTGCCCAGCACCAGTGCCTCGCGGACGTTGTGAGTCACAAAGAGGATGGTGGTGCCCGTTTGGGCCCAGATGCTTTGCAGCTCGGCGTGCAGGGTGTCGCGCGATTGCGCATCCAGTGCCGCGAAAGGCTCGTCCATGAGCAACACCTGCGGGTTGAGGGCCAGAGCCCGCGCCAAGGCCACGCGCTGCTTCATCCCGCCGGAGATCTCGTGGATGTAGACCCGCTCAAAGCCGCGCATGCCCACCAACTGCAGATACTCCTCCACGCGGCGCTTGCGTTCGCGGGCGGAAAGGGAAAGCAGGCGCAGGCCAAACTCCATGTTGCTGCGAACGGTCAGCCAGGGGAAGAGTGCGGCTTCCTGGAAGATGACCACCCGGTCGCGGCCCGGGGCAAGCACGGGTGCGCCGTCCATGCGCACCTCGCCCTCGGTCGGGCGCTCCAGCCCGGCGATGACGTTGAGCAGAGTGGATTTGCCGCAGCCCGAGGGTCCGAGCACGCACACGAACTCGCCCGCTTCAACGCTGAAGGAGACCCCGCCCAGGGCCTCGGTGGTCCGGCGGCGCGTGGCGAATACCTTGCGAATCCCGACCACCTCGAGCTTCGGGTTCACGGGGTGTCTTGCGCCTCGACCGCGGGCAATCCCCTCTCCACCAGCACTTCATTAAGCAATGCCAGATCGGCCAGGCCTGCCAGGCGAGGCGGTTCCGTGAGGTAGCCC
>JAPLGX010000418.1 GCA_026389925.1 Chloroflexota bacterium | reverse complement strand
CAGGAGTTCGGCGACGCGGTACATGGCCTCATCGGTCATCAGGCGCAGGCGCTCGCGAGTCATTCGTCCCTCCGCCGGCCGATAGCGGAAGGGAGGGCCGATCGTGATCCGCGCCCCGCCCTGCCGCCATCGACGCGGATTGATCGAGGGGTATCCCACTGTCCCATCCACGCCGATCGGAATGATCGGCGCCTGGGTCCGTGCAGCGAGAAACGCCAGCCCCTCCTTCCCGGGCTGCATCGCCGAGCTGCGCGTGCCTTCCGGAGCGACCAGGACGACCTCCCCGGCGCGCAAGACCTCCTGCGCCATGTCCAGCGCCCGGCGGTCGAACTCGCCTCGCCGCACCGGGATGACGCCATACATGCGCGGCAGTATGCCCACGACGGGGTAAGAATACACTTCGATCTTGGCCAGCGGCACGATCACGCGCGGCACGACGCCCAGCACCACGATTGGGTCGACCAGGGCGATATGGTTGATGGCCATGATGGCAGCACCCGTCGGAGGGATGTTCTGGATCCCCTCCACCGATTGAATTCGTACCAGGATGCGCCAGGCAACCGCGCGCAGCAAGAAGCGCATGGCGCCGCGCACTGCGGCATAGTCCGCGTGGCGATACGGCCGCGTGCCCCATGCGTGGCGCTCGCGGACGGGCGCGGGCGGCTCAGCCCTCATTCTCTTTCCTCAACTCCGCCGCGCTCACCACGGCCTGCGGCATCCCGCGCGTTCTGCGCCGGCGCAGCCCGTTCCCGCTTGGCGACCAGATCCAGAGCCAAGTCCAGAACCGGCTCAGCCGAAAGATGGCTCGTGTCGATGACCACGGCATCCGGCGCGGCCCGCAGCGGAGCCACAGTGCGCTGGCTGTCGAGACGATCGCGCTCGGCGAGCGAGCGTTCGACCTCCGCAAGCCCGACGTTTTCCCCAAGAAGAGTCAATTCCGCAAGCCGCCGCCGAGCGCGCTCTTCGAGGGAGGCAGTCATGAAGATCTTCAACTCCGCTTCGGGCAAGACCACGGTGCCGATATCGCGCCCCACCATGACGACTCGGCCGCGCAGGCCGATGCGCCGCTGCTGCAGGGTGAGCGCCGAGCGCACCCCGGCATAAATCGAGGCCTGCGAAACGCTGTCGTCGACCTCAGGAGAGCGGATGGTCCAGGTGACGTCTTCCCCGTTCAGTAACACCGTACATGGCCGCCCGTCCGAGGCCGTGGGCGAGGTGACGTCGATGGTAATGCCCGCGGCCAAGGACGCCAGCGCGGCCTCGTCGCTCATGCTCAGCCCCTGGCGAAGTGCGGCCAGGGTGAGGGCGCGGTACATCACGCCGGTATCGAAATACAGGTAGCCCAGGCGTGCAGCCAACCGGCGTGCGAGGGTTGTCTTGCCCGAGGCGGAGGTTCCATCAATCGCAATGATCATGCGCAGAGATCGAGGCCTTTCTGTCGCAGGGCTGGCTCCACGTGAGCGCCAAGAAACCAATAGCGGTGTTCAACTGGACGGTAGACCGTGCGCCAAGGGGGCACGCAGAATCACGTTCCGTCATCGGTTCAAACAAGGCGTGGATTCTCTCACCCACTCGGCGTTGCGCTTCGGCGAATTCACACTCCTGCACCTCGCTCCGACACTACGGTTGCGCAGGAGGGAATTGCACATCCTCGCGCGCCCACAAGATCACCCGGTCGCGCGTCACCGGGCCCATGCGGTACAGCCACCAGCCAATGGGCTCGGGAGGCAGTCCATGCCACGCGCGTCGTTCGCGCACGGTCAGCCCCTGACCCACGTAGTTGGCGGCCAACTCCGGCATGGCCTCACTTCCCGCATCGCCGAGGAGAGGCGCGATATACACCATCGGGTCCGACAAGCGCGAGGGCTGATCCACGAATTGGCGGCGGATGAAATCCTTGAGGGCCCACCCGAGCGCGGTGTGGCTGTCTCCTTGAAGGATGACCGCCACCGCATTGGGCGTGCCGGTGACGTGGACCGAGATCTCTTCCACGGACGCGACCAAGAGGCTAAGCTCGCGCGGGGAGACGGACTCCCACCACAGCTCGTTGCCGTTCGCCCGGCGTGAGAAGCTCACACCCCACGCCGCCGACAGTTCGCCGACGAGCAACATGGCGGCCAGCCCGACGCCCAGCCCGCCCACCGCCCCGGCCACGTTTCCTGACCAGCCCGTCGCGAACAGCCCCGCAACCAGGAAGATGCCGAGAATAGCAACGCCGCCCAGTGCCAGGCGCAACCGGCCGTAGGTCGACATGTCTGGCTGCACGGCGTAAGCCCGCCGCCATGATGACGAGCGGGACGACGACCAGCAGTGCATCGCCCGCAAGCCGGCCGGGCCGCGCGAACAAGTAGACCAGTGCCGTGACCGTTAGCACCGGAATAAACAGGCCAAGGTCGGGCGACTTGAGGAAAACGCGCACTGCGGGGATGGCAAATGCAAGAGCCAGCGTTTCGTAGCCGATGATGAGGAGCAGCGCCTCCCCCAGGCCGGTTGATCCGCCGAAAGCGAATGACCGGCCCCAAGCGGCCAGTCCTTGCCCAAGCGTTCCTACACCGCTCGGATTGATGAGAGCCGTCGAAGCGGAGATGCCCGCCACCGCGCTGCCCACCCAGACGCCTGGTGTGCGAGCCGCCTGCCCCAACTGCTGCCAGGCGTGCGAGCGACCGGCCGCAGCACGCCAGCGCTCGGCCAACACGTGCTCCGCCGCCGAGGCTGCCAGCACGACCAGAATCCCGCCCAGCCCGACTGGGCCCGCGGCGAGCATCCACCCCATCACGCCTCCGGCCAACCACGGACGATGATCCACCTGCTGGCCGTATAGCAGGAAGACAAGCAACCCGAATCCAAGGGCGCCCATGATCGCGCCGTCGGCCGTTCGCGAGAGGGCGGCCGAGGCCGGCGAGAGGGCAAGCAACAACGCCGCGCCCAGGGCGAGCGTCGGGCCAAGCCTCTTGCGCAGGATGAGCGGCGAGCCGGCCAGCAGCACGCCGGCAACGGCGGGCAGGAACCGCGCGCTGGCCGTCGACGCGCCCGCGATCGAGAAGACCATGGCCGTGAGCGCCGCATAGGCCGCGCTGTCGGCCAGCCCCGCCGGCGCGGGCCGGCGCGCGGCAAGTTCGACCGCGGCGAACCCGTGACGGGCTTCAACGTCGTCGAGCAGCGGCGTAGAGAGAGCCGGCAATCGCACGGCGAGGGCAATGGCGATAACCGCGGCCAACAGCCACGGGAAGTTCGCATCGACCAGCCGATCCAAGCGTTCGGCCAACGTCATGGGCTCACCTCCGGCAGCGGCAGAACCGGCTGCGCACCCGCCTGCACATCGGGGAGGTCAACCGCAAACACGCTCACGCCCTCACTGTGATAGATCTCCCGCAAGTGCTCCTGGAACTTGGCCAGTCCCGCTGTCTCATAAGTCATGCGCTCGAGGTCACCGTGGTACACGTAGCGAATGCCGTAGCGCTCGAGGATGGCCTGCGCCGCATCCCAGTTGGTCGTGCGGTAAAGCTCTTCGATGTCCGCCTGGCGGGAACCGACCTCCGCGTAGCCTCCGCGCCACTGGCCCTCATGGCCGGGCCATCCGAGCACCGTCGGGATTCCGGTGGCGGTCGAGACGCGCGCATAATTCGAATACTCGTCGCCCACGGCCTCCACCAACGGGCCCTCAGTGATGTTCGCATCAATCCAGGCGATGGCGGCGGCGTCCTCGGGCGATTCGTATTGCAGATGCGCCGACGCATCCAGCGTTGCGCCTCCGTACGGATGAAGCCCCGCGGTCTTGGTCCACACCGCGAGCGGCGTGTAGACGACTCCCGCGACCAGCAGAAGAGCCGCCAGGCCGCCAATCACTGGCCGGACCAGCGCGGCCGCCTTCGCCCTTTGTTCCCTGGAGGCGGCGGCTGGCGCCGACGGGCCGGGCCGGGTGGCACGCCACAGACAGATCATCGCATAAGCGCCGGCGATCGACCAGAAGGTCCAGCTCTGGAAGTAGAACTTGAAGATGGTATTCATGCGCACGCCGAACTGATCGCGCAAGTAGAGGAACTCGGGTATCAGCACGAGCAAAGCCCCGGCCCCGCCAAGGAGCAGAATGAATTCTTTGGGGACGAGCGATTCGTCCGCCATCTCGCCCTGGGATTCCTCTTTGGCAGGGGACGGCCGACGAAGGAGCAGCGCGACAATCACGGCGACCAGCGAGCCAAGGAGGAGCGCCGTCCCGGGCTGCAGGATACGCCGGCGCAACACAAGACCGATCGCCTCGCGGATTGAGTAGGGCTGTATGTATTCCGTCGCGAGAACTTGGATGCC
>JAPLGX010000278.1 GCA_026389925.1 Chloroflexota bacterium | reverse complement strand
GCGTCGGGGCGCTTGGAGTCCGTCAGCCCTGAGTTCACGTACACCGGCAGGCCGTAGTGCTTGCCCATTTGCGTCATGGCCACGCCGAAGATCGCCTGCTCGGGCCCGGCGAAGATGAGCTGCGTCGTCCGCATGTCGAAGGCGTGGCAGATGCCGCCGTAGCAGACCGGCATACCCGGCCGCACGAGTTGCGTGATGCAGATGCCCGCCAGGATTTCGGCGTTCTCTTGAGCGATGGTCCCCGCAAGTGTCGCGGGACCCGTGCCGGAGGCCATCACCATTGGTCCTATGCTCACCGGCTGACCGTGTTCGAGGAAGGGGATCATGACATCCAGACCCGTCTCCGGAAGTTGCAGCGGGCTGATCGGTTCGAGGAACACCTCGACCATCGGCCGAGCTCGCAGAGCATCCTTGCCACCCGCGACGGCCCTGTAGATCTCCAGGACATACTCCGTGCTCCGCCGTGTTACCGGCCAGCACCGAGTGGGCTTGCCCGTCCCCCGTATCAGTTCCGAGGTGAGCACGACGTCGCGAATCGCTGGCGCTGCATCTACTGGGACTGTCATGGCCCCGACGACTGTGACGTTGGGGAGCGCGTCTCCGACGGTGATAGCTGACCGTGCGTCAACCAGCCTGGGCTCCCGCCGCGCATTGGTCTCGTAGTCGAACCACGCAGACTGACCTGGACTGGAAATGAGGTTGTGCTCACCATGGCCGAAGCGAGCTTCTGCCCCGGGCTCACGGCCATAGAGGACATACTGCTTATTTGCGCTCTCGACTGCCCCAAGTACGATTCCTTCCGGGAAGCGCGCGATCTTCTTCGAGAGGTCGACTGTTGCCCCGGCCTCCTGCAGTTTTCGGAGGATGTCTTGGTTTGGGACAACGACTCCGATCTCTCGGAGGACGTACAGCGATGTTTCGTGGATGGAACGGACATCGTCGGGGGAGAGCAGACTGACGCCAGGACGGGCCACTATAGCCTCCGTGGTGCCTTCATCTGGGAAGAACCTCGTTTGCCTCGAGCGCTAAGTACACAGCGCCAAGCACGACCGCGTCGCGCCCCAGCGCAGTTGGACGCAAATTGACCGGGCGGAGCAAGGCGGAGCCAATGCGTGCTCGAATCGCATCGACCAGGGCTGACCACTTCCAGTCGCTCGGCCCGCCCAGCACGATGACCTCCGGATCGAGCACAACTGAGAGGTTGCAGATCACAATGCTGAGAAGATCGACCGCTTCGCGAAACACGACTTGGGCGGCCGGGTCACCCTCCAGCGCGAGCGAAAACACGTCCTGTGCGCGGAGTTCACTCCCCACCTGGTGTATCAGGTCGGCCAAGCGAGAGGCGGGATAGCGCTGGGCAAGGAGATGGGAGAGGCGGATGATGCCTTCGCGGCCCACTCTCATCTCCAAAGTCCCGATCTGGCCGGCGTTGTCGAGCAACGTGTTGATGTCGCTAACGAAGTAGGAAACCTCACCTGCGGCATGACTTGCGCCGTGGTAAAGCTTGCCATTAATGACGATCCCCGCCCCGATACCGGTCCCAACACTCACAAAAACCATATTGCGCGTGCCGTATGCAATTCCCTTCCAGAACTCTCCCAAGGCCGCCAGGTTCACATCATTCTCAACCAGAACCGGTGTGCGGAACTCCTCGCGGATAACCGTACCAAGCGGGAGATTCCTCCAGCCGAGGCTCGGTGCCCAATCGACCTCTCCAGTCGAGGAATCCACGATGGATGGTGCTCCCACCACTATGGCGTGCAAGGGAGGGCTCTCTCGGCCATCTTGGAGGAGATCATGAAGCAGGTCGAGGAGACCGCCCACGTCGGCTGAACCCTGGTGGAGAGAAAGCGGACGAACGTCCTTGGCGAGCACCGTTCCTGCAAGATCCGCCCGGACGGCATAGGCTTCAGTCAGGCGGAGGTCCACCGCGAGGACGGACCCGACCCGGGGATTGAACTCAAGCAGAATGGACGGTCGGCCAGTGTGCCCAACCTGGCTGGAGCCGGCTTCGAGCAGAAGCCCTTGTTCGACAAGTTTGTCCGCCACTCGCCCGACTGTCGAAGGGCTGAGACCCAGGAGCCGTGCGACCTGGGCGCGGGAGGCACGGCCGTGTTCACGCACGATCCCAACGATCAATGCCGCGACACGGTCCTTTCTCGCTGGGTGGGGCAATCCGTTCGAAAACAAGCCTGCTCCAGTCAGGGTTTATGCCAACTCGAATAAACTCGCCAATGATTGTACAGCCCAATGACCTCGCCGTCAAGGATTTACTGCTATTCTTGTTGCCCTTGGGGACGACGACCAATTGACTTTCGTCAGCCGATGCCTAGAATAGATTACGAATGAAACTAAGTTGGCGGCCAATGACAAAGGCTGATTCTCGGTCTTGTGCCCAGGAGTATGGATCGTCTTTGACCGGGCCCCGCTCCCGGCCCGTTGACCCCACACGACTTCGCGGGCTCGCCTCCCGGAGGTTTCCGCGACGACAGACCGCTGACACACCCGCGCCGCCAAGCGGGCTTGCATGCGTGTGAGGGCTCGATCGAGCCACCGCTCCGGCGCCAACGGCCTCGTAGGCGTGCCGGAGATGCCTTGGACCGAAAGCCGAGGGCGAGCGGCTCAAATCCTGACTTGTAAAACTTTTCGACCCGCGACACCTGTAAGTACCATGAAGGCGTGCCCTTCGTTGCCGACGCTCGGAGATTGAGATGCCAATTGAAGCAGAAGAGTATCGAGAGCGCTACGCGCGAGTCCACAAGGCCATTCAAGATGAGGGCTTAGATCTCCTGCTCGTCTACACGCAAGGCAGCCGCAACATGTACGCCAATCTGCTTTACCTGACTGGCTACTACAGCTTTGATCCGTGCCTGCAGGGAGCATTGTTAATCTCCCGCGCCGGGGATCCACGACTTGTGCTGAATTTCGAATGGGATTTAGATCGCGCTGCCCGCACGTCGTGGATGGAGCGTGTCGCGATGGGTTACTCGCGCGATCTGCCCGGCGGGGTGGCCGCGCAATGCCAGGTGATGGGAGCCGGGAGGGGTCGCATTGGTCTGGTCGGAGAGGGGTACATGCCTCTTGCGATCTTCCGCGAGCTGAATCGGTGTCTCCCTGACGCGGAGTTCATCCCCGCCACGCACATCGTGGAGGGACAACGCTTGATTAAGAGTCCCGCTGAAATCGATGAGATGAGCGTCGCTGACCAACTGACCGAGAACGCCACCCAGGCGGGCTTTCATGCTCTCAAAGAGGGGATTTCGGAACTCGCGATTTTATCCGTCTGCGTGCGTACCATGCTGGAGGGTGGGGCAGATGAGCCCGCCTTCACGGCACAAGTCTCCTTTGGCAAGATGACCGAGGTGTGCATGGCGCCCGCATCGCGCAACACGTTGCTCCGCGGTGACATGGTGATGTTTGACATGGGATGCCTGTACGAGCACTATGTGGGCGACCTCTCGCGGACTCGTGTGTTTGGGACACCGAGCAGGGAACAACAGAAGATCTACGATCTGGTGCTGGCGGCGCAGGAAGCTGCTATCTCGTTCGTGCGACCCGGAGTGACCGCCGAGGAAGTGGATCGGGTGGCTCGCGACATCATCTCCCAGGCCGGATATGGGGAGTGTTTCAACCACTGGCTCGGACGGGGTGAAGGGCTCGATCTGCACGAGCGGCCCTTTGTGGAACAAGGTGATTCCATGCCCTTGCGCCCGGGAATGGTATTCAGCGTTGAACCGGGCATCTACCTTCCGGGTGTGGGTGGGGCACGGGTCGAGGAAATGGTCCTTGTGACCGACACTGGTCATGAAGTGATCTCCGACATGAGCCATCGTGAACTTACGGTCTGAGCGCCTGGGAGGAGAGAATGCTCTACGAGAAGCTTCTCGAGCGCGGGTCGGGGCAAAGGAACAACAGGCTGTGGAGACGCCATCCCGCGAACCCCATTGTCCGCCCAACCCCGGGCACCTGGGCGGGTGAGTGGATCGCGAATGAGACGATCATTCAGGTGGGCGACGAATACCTGATGTACCTTGATGGAAAGACGGGCCCGGTCGAGCGGATCGGGGTGGCTACTGCCAAGGTGAGTTCCTTCGATGGACTAGGCTGGAAGGAATACGTCAGCAACCCGGTGCTTGATATCGGTCCCGGAGGTTATGACCACACCAGCGTACTGGATCCCTCCATCATGTGGTTCCAGGGCACGTTATGGATGTACTACACGGGTATCGGCGGGCCGCCGGATCGCATTTGCCTCGCCCACTCCCGTGACGGATACAGCTGGGTGAAGGATGAACACAACCCGGTTCTGAGCGGACGGTGTCCCCATGCGCTGCTATTCGATGACACCGTGTTCGTGTTCTACTTGGTCTACAACGAAGATGGGGGATACGATGTTCGGCTTGCCACAAGCCGCGATGGCGTTGCCTTTGAGAAGCATCCACACCGCCCCATTCTGCCGAGGGGGGAGGAAGGAGCGTGGGACTGGTTCTCGGTGGTAACCACGCGCATCTACGAAGAGGACTGTGTTTTCCAGATGTTCTACGCTTCCGACAACGAACGCGTTGACGAACCCCGCGGATTCGGGCTGGCGATATCCAAGGACCTTGTCAACTGGGAGAAGTATCCCGGCAACCCTATCTTCCTCACGGGGGGACCAGGAACGTGGGACAGCGAGGCGATCTGGTGTCCATGGGTGATGAAACGAGGTAAGGAATACTGGATGTGGTACTGCGGCAGCCGCACAACGTACAGTCAGGGACTCACTCCGCAGACGGGCGTGGCGATTCTTGCTTGAGTGCGACAACGGCCTCGACAGGAAGGAAATCGGAGTACGGGGGTTCAATCATCGGGCGGACGACGATACGCGAGATCGCCACACGCGCGGGCTGGTCCAGTGCAAACAGCGCGGCACGCGCAATGTCGTCGGGAGTGAGGAAGAAGGCTCGGCGAGGATCAT
>JAPLGX010000221.1 GCA_026389925.1 Chloroflexota bacterium | reverse complement strand
ATGAGAGGAACTGACCGACTTTGATCATCACTCCGCCCAGTCGGATGGCCAGCCGCCGGTAGTCGCGAGCGATCGCGCTCAGGCGATGCGCGCGCGTGGCGCGCGACCAGCGGCGCATCCCGATCGCGACCAACAGCACGTCGCACACCAGGACGAGCAACAGCACGCGGGCGAAGAAGAGCAGGATGCGCAGGTAACGTCTCTGCATCATCGATGGATCAGTTCGGGCGCCTACGGAACTCTCTGCTTGGGACTCGCGCCGCCCGGCACTTGACGGGAGGGCCCCACTTCGCTATCATAAAATCAATCCAGGTTTCTGGAGTTGGATCGCCCGCATGGGCGAGCGTGAGGGAGCCCCTTTTAGGGGCTCTTTCATTTTGGAAAGAACACCTTCCCGTAGCCTTCCACCCTCCCGTCAAAGAGGTGGCGATTGAACTTCTGCTCGATCACGGGCATGAGACGGGCGTCGAACGGGGCGGCTGGTTCTGCCAGATGCCCCATTTCCCTGAGAATTGCCTGGCGGACAGGATGAGCAAGGATGTCAGCCAGTTGCAGTCCGGCGATGTTGGCGCTCTTCTTCTTTACCTTCAATTCCTTGCTTGTGAGCGCCTGCTGGAAGGTTTCTGCGCGGACGGTCCACGCGCCGCGCGAGTAAATGTGGGTGTAGGAATCCATCAGAAGCAAGTCCTCACGACGGCCGCGACTTTCCGCCATCACATCGCCAACCCGACTGAGGAAGTTCAGGTGCCCGCAGTAACGCTGCAATAGGAAACCGAGAGCCAGATAATATGGATGGGCAGCCGCATCGGCGTACCTCGCGCGCAGACTCTGCTTGTCGATAACGACACCCACCATTCTGAACTCGGCCTCCCCGATCAACGTCAGGAGCGCAGTGTCGAACTCTTGAGCTTTCTCGGGATCTTGGAGATGAGTGAACGCTCCGCGCCTGTGAAGGATGTCCTCGCGATGGAAGATGGGCGGTTCGTCAGGATGGTGCGGTAAATGCACTTGCTTGAAGGACTGCAGCCGGTTGTGGAAAGCATTGTACTCGGGGCCGCGAAACCAACATCCGAGAAGACAGAAAAAGCGGTGGCGTGCCTGTTGGAGGGCGTTGAACACATGGTCGCCGGACTCGTCGAGGTAGGGTCGGTATCGGTATTCATGACCGTGTGGGCGGTTAGGCCGATCGGGCGGATTGGCCATAGCTCTTGCGATGCGAATCGCATTCCAGCCAATGTCGTCGAGTGCAGCGAGGCGGCCCGTTACTTCCGAAGCAGACCCTGTTTTCCGACGAGTCTTCTCTTGAGCCACAAAGGAAGAGTCGGTTAGAGCGGCAACCCCGCGTCGTGTCGGCTCTTGCCAGCGAGCGCGATGTTAGGGCAGTATAGCACGCCCGATGCGCGCGTCGAAAAGCAGGCTAGCCGACCCGTTCTGATAGAATGGCCGGGTTCTGGCAGAGGCAAACACGTACGCTGGAGGAGATGTTCACCGGTGACACGAGGCAGGCGGGCGATCGTTGGCATTGCAGTGATCGGGCTTGGCCTGTCGGCCGCCTGCACCTTCATGCCTGCGCCGGTGCCCCCGACCGAGGCGCTGGCGCGTATGGTCGAGGCCACTCTCGAGGCGCAAGGCATCACCCTGCCGCCGACCTCACCGCCCGAGGCCAAAGCTCCAACCCTCGAGCCTGTCGCGCCGACCTCCGTCGGGCCCAGCCCCACACCGGTGGTGCTCCTTCCGGGCAGTATCGCGGGCTCTCTTTCCTACCCGGGTTCGGTCATTCCACCCATACGCGTCGTCGCGTTCCGCGCCGAGGGCGGGCCATATTTTGCCGTCGAGGTGCCCCAGGGCAGCTCGACCTACGTTATCGGCGATATACCCCCGGGCATCTATCATGTCGTGGCCTACGTCGCGCCCTCAGCACCCGAGGGCATGCCGGTCGGGTTGGCCGCCGGGTACTCGCACGCGGTTGCCTGTGGCCTGCGCTTCGGCTGCGATGACCATAGCCTGCTCGCGGTCGTCGTCGGTTCAGGCGAGGCGGTGGCCGGGATCGATCCCCAGGATTGGTACGCGCCGGAGGGCACCTTCCCTCCCATGCCGGACTGAGTGAGGTCACCCATGAGATACGCCCTGCCCATCATCTTGACCGTAGCCGCGACGGCTGCCTTGGCCTGCCAAGTCGGCGGGTTGGCGCCGACGCCCACCGCGATCCCGTCGCCGGCGCCAACCGTGGCTTCCTCGCCGACGCCACTGCCGACGGTGCCGCCGCCAACGGCGACGCCCAGCGCGCCGGTCATCGACGCGCTCAATGCGGCCGGCCTTGCGCCGCGTTACGTGATCCCGGCCTCGCTCAACGACGTCAAGCGCGTCACCTTCTCGCCGGATGGTCGCCTCCTGGCGACGGCTTCCGGCGGCAATTCGCTGAGCTCCGACTACGCCGTACGCTTGTGGAACCCGGCCGATGGCACGCTGGTCTTCACGCTCGAGGGGCATGCCGGCATCGTGTGGGATGTGGCCTTTGCGCCGGACGGGCGCTGGCTGGCCTCGGTCTCGGACGACAAAACACTGCGCGTGTGGGACACGAGGGCCGGCGTCCTGGCGCAGGTCGCCCACCTTCCTGGCCCGGCCAACAGCGTGGTTTTCTCGCGCGACGGCACGCGCTTGGTGGTCGGCGTGGCGCTGGGGAAGGACGGGCTCCTCTACAACTACGATCTGGCAAGCGGTACGCTCTCGGGCGGCTTTGCGGCCCACGCTTACAGCGTTCCCTCGCTCGCCCTATCGCCCGATGGCGGAACGCTTGTTTCGCTCGGGACGGTGGACCGCACCATCAAGGTGTGGATTGCCGGCACCCTCGAAGCCGGTCCGCTGAAGACCTTTTCGTTGGGCGGGCAGGGCGGCAATGTCGTCTTCTCGCCCGACGGCGGGCTGGTGGCAACCGGCCTGTGCGTCAAATCGACGCCCAGCTTCACTTGCACTCAGGGCGAGGCATGGCTGTGGCGCGTCGCGGATGGCGTGCGCCCGGTCGACATGCAGGGCGCGACCGGCAAGGTGCAGGCCGTTGCGATCTCGCCCAACGGACAGCTCGTCGCGGGCGGGGCCGAAGACCAGACGATCTGGATCTGGCGTCTCGCGGACGGCCAACCGGTGACGCGCCTCACCGGGCACCGCACCTTCCTCGAAAGCGTGGCCTTCTCGCCCGATGGACGCCTGCTCGCTTCTTCCTCCACCGACGGAATGCTGATCATTTGGGCTGTGCGCTGACGCGAGACGCGCAGGCATTTCTACAGGGGATGCGTCGCCTGGGAGGAGAGCATCGCACGCCTTACGATTGACCGCGCGCGCGGCATGCGCACGGGGGTCGCCCTCGCGCGACCGGCACGCCAGCTGCGTGCCCCGCCGTGATGGAAGGGGAGCTTGGCTATCCGCGAGCCGAGATACAAATCCAACTATGAGCAGGGGCTGCACCGACGGGCGCAGCCCCTTTTTCGTATGCCGCGGCGTGCGAGCGAAATCCCCCTGCGCAGCGGCCAGTGGATTGGGTAGAATGATCGGACGCACACGCCTCGCGCGGCGGGAGATCCATGGCCTCGAAACCCTTCGTCTTGCACGCACCCTACAAACCCACCGGCGACCAGCCGCAGGCCATCGAGCAATTGGTGCACGGCTTGTCAGAGGGGGAGAAGCACCTGGTGCTCCTGGGCGCGACGGGAACGGGCAAGACCTTCACCATCGCCAATGTCGTCACCCAGCTGCAGCGGCCGACGCTCGTGATCGCCCACAACAAGACTCTGGCGGCGCAGCTCTACGCTGAATTCCGCGACTTCTTCCCCGAAAACGCGGTCGAGTACTTCGTCTCGTACTACGACTACTACCAGCCCGAGGCCTATGTCCCGCGCCACGACCTGTATATCGAGAAAGAGACGGAGATCAACGAGGAGATCGAACGCCTGCGTCTGGCGGCCACGACTGCCCTGCTCTCGCGGCGCGACGTGCTGA
>JAPLGX010000144.1 GCA_026389925.1 Chloroflexota bacterium | reverse complement strand
TTTCCACGCTGGACCTGATGGGCGCCGGCGCTACGGGGCGCATGTCCGGGTTCACCTTTGCCGACGGCGTGCAGCACCTGGATCACGACACGCAGCAGAACCACCACGCGCCTCACACCACGAGCGACCTCCTCTTCAAGGGAGCGCTCAAAGGGCACAGCCGCTCGGTGTGGCAGGGGATGATCTTCGTGGCCCACGGGGCCGAAAAGGCGGACGGTTACCAGGCCAACCGCAATTTGATCCTCTCCAAGAACGCGCGTGCCGATTCGCTGCCCGGCCTGGAAATCCTGGCGGACGACGTGCGCTGCACGCACGGCGCGACGGTGGGCCAGTTGGATGAGGATGAAGTGTTCTACTTGATGACGCGCGGGGTACCGCGGCCGGAGGCCGAGCGCGTCGTGGTGAATGGTTTCTTCGACACGATCATGCAACGCATTCCCTTCGAAGGTGTCCGACGCCGACTGCGCTCAACTATCGATGCTAAAATGGGCGCTTCGGTTCGGGGCTAGAAGGGGGGAGAATGAATTCTCGTCGCGAACCTCGTGGCAAGCCGGAAGCCCCGGCCAAGACTCTCGCCCAGGCCTTCGCCATCGGCGAAACGGTGGAGGTGCTGTGCGATCACAAAAGCAGCGGGCGGCGCGTGCGCGATTGGGTCGAGGGCGTGATCGTCCACGCCGACGGGCGCATGACCGCGGTTCAGTTCCGCAGCGATGTGTACCTGACCGACGGCTGGATGATCCCCGACCGCATCCTGTGGTTCACGCGCGGTTCGGAGAAGATCCGCTCGGTCCGGCGCCGCGCGCGGGCGCGCCTGGCGCGCGCCAGCGGCAAACGCCGCAACTGAGCGGCGCACGATCCAGCCCAAGGAACTCATGACCCAGGCCCCTCGATCCCCCACGCTGGATGTCGCCCGCCTGCGCGAGCAGTTCCCTGTGCTCGCGCGCGAGATGAAGCCCGGTGTGCCGCTGGTGTATCTCGATTCGGCGGCCACCTCGCAAAAGCCGCTGGCCGTGATCGAGGCCATGGACGTCTTCTACCGCCGCCATAACGCCAACATTCACCGCGGCGTGTATCAACTGGCGGAGGAGGCCACGGCCCAATTCGAGGCGGCCCGTGCGCGCGTGGCCGCCTTCATCGGCGCGGCGGAGCCGGCCGAAATCATCTTCACCCGCAACACGACCGAGTCGATCAACCTGGTGATGCGCACCTGGGCCCAGGCCAACCTGGCCGCGGGCGACACGATCGTGCTGACCGAGATGGAGCATCATTCGAAAATCGTGCCGTGGCAGATGCTGGCGGCCGAGAAGGGCGTGAAGCTGGAATTCGTGCCGGTGAGCGACGACGGGCTGTTGGTGCTGCCCGTGTTTGAGAAGCTGCTCGAGCGTCGGCCGAAGCTGGTTGCCATGGGGCACATGTCGAATGTGCTCGGCACGATCAACCCGGTGGCCGAGATGAGCCGCCAGGCGCACGCCGCCGGTGCGCTGGTGCTGGTCGATGGCGCACAGTCGGTGCCCCATATGAAGGTGAACGTCCGCGAACTGGGCGCCGATTTTCTTGCGTTCTCCTCGCACAAGATGTGCGGCCCGACCGGCCTCGGCATCCTGTACGGCCGGCGCGAGCTTCTTGAAAAGATGCCTCCGTTCCTGGGCGGCGGCGACATGATCCGCCGTGTGCGGTTGCACGAATTCAGCACCAACGAGATTCCCCACAAGTTCGAGGCCGGCACGCCGGCCATTGCCGAGGCCATCGGGCTGGGGGCGGCGATTGGGTTCCTCGAGGCGGCTGGCATGGATGCGATCCATGCCCACGAGCAGGACCTCATCGCCTACACCCTCGACCGCCTGAGCGAGGTGCCGGGCGTGCGCGTGTACGGCCCCGCGCCGGCGCAGCGCGGCGGGGTGGCTTCCTTCGTGATGCAGGCGGCCCACCCGCACGACGTGGCCCAGATTCTCGACGCAGACGGCGTGGCCGTGCGCGCTGGGCATCACTGTGCCATGCCGCTGCACGAGCGCTTCGGCCTGGCGGCCACCACGCGTGCGTCGTTTTATCTGTACAACACGCGGGAAGAGGTGGACCGGCTGGTGGCTGCCGTGCAAAAGGTCAACGACATCTTCGCCTGAGGCGAGCACCCAGGAACCCCATGGACGACTTGTATCGAGAACAGATCATCGATCACTACAAAAACCCGCGCATGAAGGGGACCCTCGACCCGCACGATATCTCGTACGAGGACGACAACCCGTTGTGCGGCGACCGCCTGCGCATCGACGTGCGGTTGGGGGCGGACGGCCGCATTTCGGAGGCCGCCTTCTCCGGGGAGGGCTGTGCCATCTCGCAGGCTTCGGCTGACCTCTTGACCGAATCGATCATCGGCAAGTCGCTCGAGGAAGTGCGCGCGATCGGCAAGGACGACATCCTGGAGATGCTCGGGATCCAGCTCTCGCCGGTGCGCCTGAAGTGCGCGCTGCTCTCGCTCAAGGTGCTCAAAGCCGGCGCGTACGGCCTGGCTGAAGTGCACGACCTCGACTAGCAGCTCCTCCCATCCCGCCATCCATCGAAGGCCAGCCGGCATGTTCAACTACCTCAAACTGCATGACGATCAGGTTCAATACGTCTCCGTCGGCCCGCTAACGGATTTCGCCAGTGGCTCGCGCTGGCTGTTCGAAATCGACGGCCAGCCGATTGCGCTCTTGCGAATCGGCGGCGAGTGGTATGCCATTGCCGACTTGTGCACGCATGACCAGGGACCCCTGGGGGAGGGCGAACTGGAGGGATTCGAGATCGAATGCCCGCGCCACGGCGCCCGCTTCGACGTGCGCACCGGCAAAACTCTCTTGTTGCCGGCGGTGGTCGACATCCCCGCCTACCCCGTGCGCGAGCACGAGGGCGAGCTGCAGATCGGGCTGCCCACGCGCTGACGCCTGGCGGCGCAAGACCGACCGTTCGAGCGAGCGTGCCGCGTGGCTGAGGCTGCGCGGCATGTGATTTGACGTCACGCCGTGGCGATGAGCGGACGGAGAGTTACATCACGCGTGATGAGCGAGTGACGCGTGTCATCCTTCGTGAAAAGGAGAACGTGGTAAAATCACCCGATTCTTCCCTGGAACAGAGCCATCATAGAGACACAAAGGAGCAATGGCATGGCCAAGGCCACGAGAAAGAAATCGGTAGCCAAGCGCGCGGCGTCGAAGGCGCCCGCGAAGAAGTGGGTTTACCTGTTCGGCGAAGTGAGCGCGGCCGAGCGCTACGCCAAGAGCTGGGACGGCGTGCGCGGCCTGTTGGGTGGCAAAGGCGCCAACCTGGCGGAGATGACACGCGTGGGGCTGCCGGTGCCAGCGGGCTTTACGGTGACCAGCGAAGCGTGCAATGCGTACCTGGCCAAGGGCGGGAAGTTCCCGGCGGGCATGTGGGACCAGGAGCTGGCGGCGCTGCGGCGCATTGAGAAGGAGACCGGCAAGAAGTTCGGCGACGCAAAAAACCCTTTGCTCGTCTCGTGCCGCTCGGGGGCGAAGTTCTCGATGCCCGGCATGATGGACACGGTGCTCAACATCGGCCTCAACGACGAGACCGCGGCCGGGATGATCGAGCTCACGCGCGACGCGCGCTTTGTCTACGACGCCTACCGCCGCCTGGTGCAGATGTTCGGCTCGGTGGTGCTGGGCGTGGCCGACGAACCGTTTGAAGAAGTGCTGGCCGGCTATCGCGCCAAGCGCGGCGTCTCGAACGATGCCGACCTTAAGCCGGAAGACCTGAAGGCCATTACCGGCGAGTTCAAGGCGATCGTGCGCAAGGACGCCGGGCGCGACTTCCCGGTGGATGCGCTCGAGCAGCTCAAGCTCGCCACCGAGGCGGTCTTCCGCTCGTGGAACGGCAAGCGCGCGATCGACTACCGCAATGCGGCCAAGATTGCGCACGACCTGGGCACGGCGGTCAATATCGTGACCATGGTCTTCGGCAACATGGGTAACACCTCCGGCACGGGCGTGGTCACCACGCGCAACGTGTCGGACGGCTCGGGCGAGATTGAAGGCGACTACCTGACCAACGCTCAGGGCGAGGACGTGGTGGCCGGCATCCGCGCCACCAAGCCGATTGCCGCGCTGGCGCAGGAGATGCCCAAGGTCTACGCCGAGTTCGCGCGCATCTGCAAGCGCCTGGAGCGCCACTACCGCGAGACGCAGGACATCGAATTCACCGTCGAGCGCGGCAAGCTGTGGATCCTGCAGACGCGGGATGCCAAGCGCACGGCGCAGGCCGCGATCCGCATCGCGGTGGATATGGCGGACGAGAAGCTGATCAAAAAGAACGAAGCGGTGAGGCGCGTGAGGCCCGAGCACGTGGACTTCTTCCTGCACCCGCAGTTCGACCCGGCCGAGAAGAGACTGGCCTCGGGGCGGGGCGATCGCATCGCCTCCGGGCTGAACGTCTCGCCCGGCGCGGCGGTCGGCCAGATCACCTTCGACGCGGATACGGCCGAGCGCTGGACCAAAGAAGACAAGAAGGACGTCATCATGGTGCGGCCGGAAACCAAGCCGGATGACGTGCACGGCATGCTGGCGGCCAAGGGCATCCTCACCAGCCGCGGCGGGCGCACCAGCCACGCGGCGCTGGTGGCGCGCCAGTTCGGCAAGCCGGCTGTGGTGGGCGCGTCGGCCATCGACGTGGATGTGGAGAAGCGGCGCTTCACCGTGGGCGGGCGGATCTTCAAGGAAGGCGACTACGTCTCGGTCGACGGCACGACCGGCGAAGTCTTCGCCGGCAAAATCACGACCATCTTGCCGGACTTCAAGGACCCCTACCTGATCAAGCTGCTCTCGTGGGCGGATGAGTTCCGCCGCCTGGGCGTGTGGGCCAACGCGGATTACCCGCGCGATGCCGCCCGCGCGCGCAGCTACGGCGCCGAAGGCATCGGCCTGTGCCGCACCGAGCACATGTTCTTTGAGACCGAGCGGCTGCCGATCGTGCAGAGGATGATCTTGGCGAAGTCGACCGCCGAGCGGCAGGAAGCGCTCGACAAGCTGCTGCCCTTCCAGCGCACCGACTTCGACGGTCTGTTCCGCGCGATGGACGGGCTGCCGGTCACCATCCGCCTGATCGACCCGCCGCTGCACGAGTTCCTGCCCTCGCACACCGCGCTGCTCCAGGAAGTGACCGAGCTGCGCGTGCGCGGCAACAATCCCTCGCTCCTGGCGGAGAAGCAACGCATGCTGGCGGCGGTCGAGTCGATGCACGAGGCCAACCCGATGCTCGGCTTGCGCGGCGTGCGCCTGGGCATTCACATCCCCGAGCTCACCCGCATGCAGGTGCGCGCCATCTTCGAGGCGGCCTGCACCTGCGCCAAGGAGGGCGTCGAGGTCCATCCCAAGATCATGATCCCGCTCACCGCGCACGTCAATGAGCTCAAGCTGCAACAGACCGAGCTCGAGGCGGAGGCCAAGAAGGTCATGGCCGAGAAGGGGATCAAGGTGGACTACCAGTTCGGCACGATGATCGAGATCCCGCGCGCGGCACTGACCGCGGATCAGATTGCCGAATACGCCCAGTTCTTCTCCTTCGGCACCAACGATCTCACCCAAACCACCTACGGCATCTCGCGCGATGATGCCGAGACCGGCTTCCTGATGGAGTACCTGCAGAAGGGCATCCTGCCCGAAAACCCGTTCGCCTCGATCGATGCGGAGGGGGTCGGCAAGTTGATGGAGATGGCCGTGCGCTTGGGGCGCGCGACCCGTCCGTCGCTCGAGGTGGGCATCTGCGGCGAACACGGCGGCGACCCGAAGTCGATCGCCTTGTGCCACAAGATCGGCCTCGACTACGTGTCGTGCTCGCCCTTCCGCGTGCCGATTGCCCGCCTGGCCGCGGCGCACGCGGCGCTGGGGGATAAGAAGTAGACCCGCCAGAAAGAAAAAAAGCCCCGACCATCGGTTGGGGCTTTTTTATTCCCGAGGCGCGCGCTCGCGTCAGCTTACCAGCCGCTGAGGAAATCGGTCCACTCTTGGTTAAGGTCGAGGTGGCGGGCGAACAGGTAGCGCGCCGTGGCCGGCGGCTCACGCGGGATGCGCTGCAGGTGCATGTGGGCTTCGTCAGTCGTGCGGCCCCCCTTGCGCCGGTTGCACGGCGGGCAGGCCGCCACCAGGTTCGACCAGATGTGGCTGCCGCCCTTGTGGCGCGGGATGACGTGGTCGATGGTGAGGTGCGGCGTCTGCCGCCCGCAGTACTGGCAGGTGAACTCATCGCGGCGGAAGACCTCGCGCTTGGAGAGGCGCACCCGCGGGTGGGGGCGGCGGATCATCTTCTGCAGTTGGATGACCGAGGGGCGGGGGTACGTGAGGCGAACGGTATGCACGTAGCCGCGGCCATTGGCGACCAGGCGCGCCTTTCCACCGACGATCAGGTTGAGCGCCCGCCGTGTTTCGCACACGTGCAACGGCTCGAAATTGGCGTTGAGCACCAGCACCAGTCCGTTCACGCCCGCCTCCGGTATTTCGCGCGAGTATAGCACCCTCCGCCTGCAGGCGACAAGAGCCTCGCCCTCGCGCGATGCGAGGCGGCAGACATCCGAACGTCCCGGGTGATTTCGAACGTGGCCGCGGGAAGTCCAGGGGGCTATTTGCATGCGCCTAGGTGTATCGCTTGCGGACCTCGGCGCTGAAGAAATCCATCGCCCACACTACGGCGACGATGGCCCAGATGGCTGTGCCGGCCTTCTGGTACTGGAGCACGTTGATCCGCTGGCTGAGATAGTAGCCAATGCCGCCGCCTCCGACAAAGCCCAGGATCGTGCTGATGCGTACGTTGATGTCCCAGTGGTAGATGATGAAGGAGATAAAGTCGGGCACGATCTGCGGCACGACCGCGAACAGCACCACCTGGGTGGGGTTGGCGCCCGTGGCGGCGACCGCCTCAAGCGGTCCCGGATCGATGCTCTCCACCGCCTCCGAAAACAGCTTGCCCAGCGAAGCGACGGTGACGATGGTGAGCGCGAGCACTCCGGCGAAGGGTCCGAAGCCTACCCAGAGGGCGAAGACTGTGGCCAAGACGAGCGAATCGTAGGAGCGGGTGATGTTCAGGAAGGCGCGGGTGAGATTGTAGATGACGGTACCGTACCAGGTGCGGCCCATGATGTTGCGGGCGGCGAGGAAGCTGATCGGGGCGGCCACCACCGTGCCGGCCGTGGTGGCCAGGAGCGCCATAAAAATGGTCTGGAGGATGGCGTTGACCACATCCTTCAGGGCCTGGCTCGGGATCAAGCCGCCGTAGGGGACGGAGGTCTCGGCCAGAAGGTGGCTAGGTTTCCCGTCCAGGGTGGCGTTGATCGGACGTACCTCCACCTGAGCCTGGAAGCTTCCCTTTGCATCGGTCCGAGCGAGCTTCGAGAACAGCTGGTTGCCATTCGGCAGAAGCCAACTAATCTTGACCTCGGAGTTGGCGGCCATCCCGAAACCCTGGATGCCAATGATGTCCCGCGGGTTGGCACAGGACACGCTGGTGACGATCCG
>JAPLGX010000331.1 GCA_026389925.1 Chloroflexota bacterium | reverse complement strand
TGGTTCTCTCCACGCTGGTCGGGCTGGCACGCCAGATCCTCGTGGCCCGCGCCTTCGGCACCGGCGCGGACCTGGACGCCTTCTTCGCCGCCAACCGGCTGCCCGAATTGCTCTTCAACCTGATGGCCGGCGGTGCACTGGCATCGGCATTCATCCCCACCTACACCGGCTTCCTCACGCGCGACGACCGGGCTGGTGCCGGCCGCCTGGCCAGCGCCCTCGCCACCTGGGTCTCCGCGCTGCTGCTCCTGACCAGTGCGCTGGCGGCGCTATGGGCCGGTCCCCTGGTCGATCACCTCATCGCCCCTTACTTCCAATCGGCACCGCAGCGCACGCTCACGATTGACCTGCTGCGCATCTTGCTGCTTTCGCCGACCCTCTTTGCACTGAGCGGGCTGGTCATGGCCGTGCTCAACGCCCACCAGCGCTTCTTCATCTCTGCCCTTGCCCCCCTGTTCTATCCGCTCGGGATGATCCTGGGGGTGGAGTTGCTCGCCCCGCGGATGGGCGTCTACGGCCTGGCCTGGGGGGCAGTGGCCGGCGCGGGGTTGCACCTTCTTGTCCAGCTTCCCTCGCTGGCTCGTGTGCGGCTGGCGCTCCGCCCGCGGCTGGGTTGGCGCGAGGCCGCCGTGCGCGAGGTGGGCCGGCTGATGGCTCCGCGCCTGGTAGGCCAGGGCGCGGTGCAGCTCAACTTCCTGGTGAACACGATCATCGCCTCGGGCCAGCCGGAGGGCAGCCTGGCCGCGCTCAGCTGGGGATTCAGCCTGATGCTGATGCCCGAGATCGCCATCGCCCAGGCCAGCGCCATCGCGGCCCTGCCGACGTTTTCCGAGCAGGCCAGCCTGGGCAAGGTCAACGAGTTGCGCGAGACACTGAGCACAATGTTGCGCGGCGTGATGTTCCTGGCCCTGCCGGCCTCCATCGGACTGATCCTATTGCGCGATCCCCTGGTGCAGGTGATTTTCGAGCGCGGCAGCTTCACCAGCGCCTCGACGCGCATGGTCTCCTGGGCTTTGCTCTTCTACGCGGCGGGGCTGCTCGCCCATTCCACGCTCGAGGTGCTGGCGCGCGCCTACTACGCTCTGCACGACACGCTGACCCCGGTGGCGGTGAGCGTCGGCGGCATGCTACTCAACGTCGGCCTGAGCCTGTGGCTCACCCGCCTGTTCAGCGCACGCGGCCTCATGCCGCACGGCGGCCTGGCCCTGGCGAACACGCTCGCCACCTTCGTAGAGATGTCGGTGCTGCTTGGGTTGTTGCGAGGCAAGGCCACCGGTCCACTTTCATCATCGCTGTGGAAACACTCCGCTCGAATCCTGGCAGCCTGCGTGCCCATGACGGCCGCCGTGTGGGGGGTCGCGACGATCCTGAACACCTCGCCCACCTGGCTCACCCTCCTCCTGGGCGTGGCGGCGGGTCTGGCCGCCTTTTGGCTGGCCGCCCTGGCCCTCGGCGCGCCCGAGGCGCGCTCGCTCCCGCGCCTGGTCCTCTCCCGGCTGCAGCCCGGCATCAACCGATAGCCCGCCTCCGGCGTAGCCACACTCTCACCGTACAAGTAAGAGTGTGTGGGGAGCCGCGATTCTTTCAAGAGGGTCTACCGCATGAGCATGGTCGTGATTTGTGCGACGACCAACCCGAGCGTTGCGCCGGCAATGACCTCGCCCGGCGTGTGCCCGAGCAGCTCCTTGAGCTGCTCCTCCTTGAGCGGATGCCCCGCCACCAAGTCGGAGACGATCGCATTGATCACGCGCGCGTGTTCGCCGGCCTGCCGGCGCACGCCGGTCGCGTCGTACAGAACGATCATGGCCAACACCACCGCCACTGCAAAAAGCGGTGAGCCGAAGCCCTGGGTCAGCCCGATGGCGTGAGTCACCGCTACCACCAGCGCGGAATGCGAGGAGGGCATGCCGCCCGCGCTCATGAGCAGCGACCAATCCCACTCATGCTTGAGCAGGTAGTAGAGCGGAACCTTGACGACCTGGGCGATTGACCAGGCGATGAGCGCGGCGACAAGCACTGTATTTGAGAGGAAGGCCTGCATGGCGTCGTGTCCTACTCGGGGGTGGATTGGGTGGCGTCGCTTTGGTCGGCCGCGGCGCGCGCGGGCTGGGCGCTCAGCCGGCGCAAGCGCACTTCGGCCCCGGCCAGCAGGTCGCTGCAGTGCTTGGCCAATTGCTGCCCGCGTTCGAAGAGCTGCACCGACTCTTCGAGCGAAGCCGTGCCGCCCTCCAGCTTATCCACAATCGCGCGCAGCTCCTCGAGCGCGGCCTCATACGACATCGCGCCCAGCGCAGTCTTCTTAATGCGTGGACTCATCATTCCTCCCCATGCGCGTGCTCTTCAACCCGTGCGCGCAACTCGCCGCGCGCCAGCCTGACGTGCAGCCCGCTCCCCACCGGCGCCTGGCGCGGCGATCGCACGATCGCCTCATCCTCCTGCCGGGTCACCAGGGCGTAGCCTCGTTTGAGCACCGCGAAGGGACTGACCGTTCGCAGCAACTGATCCAGGCGATGCACGTCCGCAGTGCGCCGCTCGTTGGCGCGCTGCACAGCCTCGCGCATACGGCGCTCAAGCTCATCCGCCCGCTGGCGGGCGTTATCCAGTCGCGCGCGCGGCGACT
>JAPLGX010000133.1 GCA_026389925.1 Chloroflexota bacterium | reverse complement strand
GGCGGGCAGCGGGTGCATGTAGATGGCATCCGGCTTGGCGAGCGCCATCTTCTTTTCATCGGTGATCCAGCTCGAGTACTTCTTGATAATGCGCGCGCCTTCCTCCGCATCCGGCGTGTGCACCATGGCGCCCCAGGACTTGGCATAGACGATATCGGCGTCCTTGAATGCGGCGCTCATATCGTCCACTACCTCGAAGCCGGTGCCGAAACGGCGGGCCTGCTCACGTGCCTGCTCCATCACCTCCGCCATCAGGCGGAACTCCGGCGGGTGCGCCAGCACCACATCCATCCCGAAGCGCGGCATCTGCAGCACGAGCGACTGCGGCACCGACATCGGCTTCTGATACGAGGCGGCGTAGGCCCACGAGACGACCATCTTCTTGCGCCGCAGATCGCGGCCCTTCTTTTCGATGATGGTCATCAGGTCCGCCAGAATCTGGAACGGGTGGTAGACCTCGCATTGCATGTTGAGCACCGGCACGCGCGAGGCGCGCGCCACGGCATTGAGGTAGCCGTTGCCCACACCCCAATCCACATGGCGGATGGCGATGCCGTCGAAGTAGCGGCCGAAGATCTCGCCGATCTCCTTGGGCGTGTCGCCGTGAGCGATCTGGGTCGTCTTGCTCTCGATAAACGCCGCGTGCCCGCCGAGCTGCGCCATCCCGGCTTCGAACGAGCCGCGCGTGCGCGTGCTCGAGAAGAAGAAGAGCATGGCCAGCACTTTGTCGCGCAGCAGGGCGTGCGGCTCGCCCAGCGCCCGCTTGCGCTTGAGGTCGAAGGCCACCTCCAGCACGCTTTCGACCTCTTCCTTGCTGAAGTCGAGATCGCCGATCAGGTCACGACCGCGAAGGTCCGTTTGCATCGCATTCTCTCCTGACCTACTCGACGGCGCCCAGCACCAGCGCCAAGAGCGCCATGCGCATGACCACGCCGTTGAAGGCTTCCTGCCAGTAGCGCGACCAGCGCGTGATATCGACATCCGGCGGGATTTCATCCATACGCGGCAGCGAGTGCAGCAGGATCGCGTCGCTCTTGGCCTTGCCCGCCAGAAGTTCGCGCGTGATTTTGTAATTAGCCGGCGTCAGGCCTACGTCGCCCCTGCGTTCGTCGCGCGATTTGGTGTAGTCGGGCTGGACCACGGGTTCGACCAGGATGACATCCGCCGCGGCGATCGCCTTCTCAACATGGTCGGCCTCGGTGAAATTCAGGCTGTACTGCTGGAGCTCAGCTTTGAACTCGGCCGTCAGGCCCATCTCGGGCGGGCTCACGAATGTGATCGGGCAGTCGAACTGGGTCAGGGCGTAGGCGAGCGAGTGCATGGTGCGCATGCGCATGTCGCCCACCGCCACCCACTTGAGCCCGTCGATGCGCCCCTTTTCGCTGAACACCGTGTACAAGTCGGTGAGGATCTGTGTGGGATGCTCGCCCCAGCCGTCGCCGCCGTTGATCACGGGGATCGAGGCCCACTTGGCCGCCTCATGCGGCGCGCCCTGCTGGAAGTGGCGCATGACAATCACGTCACCGTAGAACTCCAGCATCTTGACCGTATCCTTGATCGACTCCTGATAGAAGTCGCCGGCGCGGGTCATTTTGGCGTCCGCGAATCCGGTCACGTGCCCGCCCAGCCGGTGCATCGCCGCCTCGTGCGCCAGGCGCGTGCGCGTGCTGGGCTGATAGAACGCCGTCACCATCGTCTTCGCCTTGAGCAGCTCGCTGTTGCGGCGATCACGGGCGATCGGCTCGAGGTCTTTGGCCACCTGGAACACGCGGAAGAACTCCTCGCGTTCGAAATCCTTCAGAGAGAGAATGTCTCGTCCCATGAAACTGCGCATTGCCTTATCCTCCAGAATTGGTCAAGATGATGCTGCCGATGGTGAGATGCGCCCCCAGTGCTGGCTGTCAACTGCAGTAGTTCAACCTCCCCCGCGGCCGTTGCCGCTCGGCCCGCTCCGTTCGCCGCCGACGCGGCGCACGACATGGAAGCGGAAGTAGCCGGGCACAAAGTAGCTGTTCGAATAGTCCACCACCGACCCGCCATGGGCCGTCAGACAGGCCTCCAGCTTGAGCAAGACCGCGCCGCGTGCCAGGTCCAACAGGTCGCGCAGGCGGCGGTCGGCCGACACCGCCGTGATCTGCGTCAGCGAATGAGAAAGATACGGCGCACCGCGCGAGCGCAGCAGGTCCAGCACCGACCCGGAGAACTCCTTCAGGTCGCTGGCGCGCAGGAATTCGAGCGGCACCACGTCTTCGAGATAGGCGATCCGGACCCGCTCCTCGAGGATGACCCGCGCGATGCACCAGACGCGATCGCCCTGCGCGCGCTGCATGGATTTGCATTCGTTGGCGCCGATCAACCTTTGCTCGACGCGCACCTCGCCCATTTCCATATGCAGCCCAAGGCGGCGACCAAGCCTGTCCAGGCTCTCCAACACCTCCAGACCATTCTCGATGACGGCATGCCCGTCGCCGACGAAAGTGCCGATGCCCTGGCGCCGCACCAGGCGCCCTTGCTGGGCCAGCGAGCGCATCGCCTCGCGCAAGGTGGCCCGCGAGATGCCCATGCGCTGTGCCAGCACCGGCTCCGGAGGCAGCTGCTCGCCCGCGGCCATGCGCGACACACGCTTTGTCAGCGCATCTTCCGTGCGTTGGTAGAGCGGCCGCGGATCTGGGCGGACCTTCTCTTGGCGCAGCATGGCGCGACCCGCGTTCTCCTCCCGGCGGCTCATGGCCTACGGCTCGACAACCGGCACAAAAGCGCCCTTCTCGACATCCACCAAGCCGAGGTCGGTGAGGCGCAACTCGGGGATAACGGCCAGCCCCAGCAGGCTGAGCTGCATGTTTGGGTTGTTGAGGGAGCAGCCGCAGGCACGATAGGCCTCCAGCACGCGCCCGGCAGCCGAAGCCACGCGGCCGGCGTTCTGGTTCGACATCAACCCGCCCACTGGCAGTTCGACCGTCGCCAAGACGCGGCCCTCGCGCACCACAAGCATGCCCCCGCCGGCGCGAGCCAGTGCGTTGGCCGCCGTCGCCATGTCGGCCTCGTCCGTCCCGACCACGAGCAGATTGTGCGAATCGTGGGCCACGGTGGAGGCCACGGCACAGCGCGGGCCAAACCCAAAGCCCGAGACAAATGCGGTTTGCACGCGGCCGGACTGGTGATGGCGGTCAATGACGGCCACCTTGGCCACATCCTGCTGCAGGTCGATTTGGGCGCCGAAGTCCCGCACCGGCAGTGAGCGCTTCAGCCATCGGGTGGGCGCCTGGTTTTCGACAACGCCGATCACGTTGGCCAGCGTGGTGGGGTTGCCGCCGGAGGTCACAAAGAAATCCTGTGCGATAAGCGCCCGCGGAAGGTGGACGGAATTGCCAAACTCGGCAGGCACATCGCGCGCCTCAAGCGCCACGCTCCAGGTCCCCTTTTCGGCCAGCACAACGCCGGCGGCGATGACCATCTCCACGTGCATCGCCTCGAGCGACTCCACCAACAACACATCCGCCCGCCGGCCGGGCGCGAGCAGCCCGATCTCGTGTGAAAGGCCAAAGTGCTCGGCCGGGTTCAACGTCGCCATTTGGATGGCCGCCATGGGGCTCAGCCCGCTGGCGATGGCATGGCGCACCACGCGATCCATGTGGCCCTCCTCGACCAGCGTTTCCGCGTGTGAGTCATCCGTAACCAGCACGAAACGCCGCGGATCGAGGCCAGCCTCGGTCACAGCTCGCACCTGGGCGGCGACGTCGTGCCACCCCGATCCGTCGCGCAGCATGACGCGCATCCCTTGGCGCACGCGGGCAATCGCATCCTCGAGGCGGGTGCCCTCGTGGTCGTCATCGACGCCGCCGGCAGCGTAGGCATGGAACGGGCGCCCCAGGTCGAGCGACGGGTAATGCCCGCTCACCACCTTGCCCAGACGACGCGCCGCCCCGATCTCGTCCACCATCTTGCCGCTGTTGGCCACCACGCCGGCGTAGTCCATGACTTCCCCTAGGCCGATGACACCAGCCCAGGTCAATGCCTCGGCGACCTGCTCCGGGGATAGCGCCGCGCCGGGCGTCTCCAGCCCGGGCGCCGAGGGCACACACGACGGCACCTCCACCCACAGCACGATCGGCTGACGAGCCGCCTCGTCGAGCATCAAGCGAACCCCGCGCAGGCCGAACACGTTGGCGATCTCATGCGGATCGATGATTGCGCCCGTCGTGCCATGCGGCACAACGGCGCGCACGAACTCGGTAACCGTGAGCATGCTGGATTCCACATGCACATGGCCGTCCATGAGACCGGGCACGAGGAACCGGCCGTGCGCTTCGATCACCCGGGTCGCGGGCCCGATGCAATGACGTGCATCCTCGCCAATGAATGCAATCCGCCCCGCCACAACGGCCAGGTCGGTCCGCGCAATCACCTCGCCCGATTGAACTGCCACCCACTGCCCCTGGCGGATCACCAGGTCGGCCGGACGGCGGCCCATGGCGCAGTCAACCAAAGCGCGACGCACATCTGGCGGGAGGCCTTGGGACATCGTCCCTCCTCAGCCCAACAAGTCTGCCGCTATGCGATTGTGCTGCTCGACGAGGACGGGGACATCCGCCGTCTGCAGCCTACGGTCTTTCACGATGCACCGGCCGTGGACGCACAGGTGATCGACCGGCTGGGGCGCGCAAAAAACGAGTGCCGCCACCGGGTCGTGCAGGCTCCCGGCGTACGCCAAGCTGCGCATGTCGAAGGCGGCGAAGTCGGCGCATCGCCCCGGCGTGAGCGCGCCGATATCGTCACGTCCAAGCACGGATGCCCCCCCCCGCGTGGCCAACTCGAGCGCCTCGCGCCCAGTAAGCAGGGCGCGCGGTTCGGGGTCCAACGCCGCGGCGACCCGATCGAGCAGCATGGCCTGGCGCGCCTCGGCCAGCATGTGCGACCCGTCATTGCTGGCTGAGCCATCCACACCCAACCCTACCCGGACACTGCGCTGAAGGTACTGCCGCACGGGGGCAATGCCCGAAGCCAGACGCATGTTGGAGGAAGGACAGTGGGCGACGCCCGTGTGCGTTGCGGCGAGCCGACCCACCTCGCTCGGGTCGATATGCACGCCGTGCGCATACCAGACGTCCTCACCGACCCACCCCAGATCCTCCGCCAGGCCCACCGGCCGCCGGCCGAAGCGCTCGAGGCAGAAGCGCTCCTCGTCCTTCGTCTCGGCCAGGTGCGTATGCAGCCGCACCGCGTAGCTGCGCGCGAGCTCGGCGGCCTCCCGCATCAACCCCTCGCTGACCGAGAAGGGCGAGCACGGCGCCACCACCACACGCAGCATCGCGCCGGGCCGCGCATCGTGGTAGGCCTCGATCAGCCGCCGTGTGTCGCGCAGGATGTCTTCCTCGCGCTCCACGACGCTATCCGGCGGCAGCCCGCCCTTGGATTCCCCCAGGCTCATCGAGCCGCGCGAGGCATGAAAGCGCATCCCGATTTGTTGGGCCGCCTCAATCTCGTCATCCAGCCGCACGCCATTCGGGAAAATGTAAAGGTGATCGCAAGCCGTGGTGCATCCTGAAAGAGCCAGCTCGGCCAGCCCCACCTGAGTGGAAACGCGGATGGCCTGTGGGGTCATGCGGGCCCAGATCGGATACAGTGTCGTCAGCCAGTGGAACAGGTCTGCATCCTGTGCGGCGGGCACAGCGCGCGTCAGGGTTTGGTAAAGGTGGTGGTGGGTGTTGACCATGCCCGGGATAACGACGTGGCCCGTCAGGTCGAGCACTTCATCTGCCGCTTGCGGCAGCGCGGTACTCAGCCCGACCTGCTCGATCCAACCCTCGCGGGCAAAAAAGCCGCCGTCGAGGATTTCCTCGCGGCGGTCATTCATCGTCACCAGCACTTTGGCGTGGCGGACAAGCAGGGTGGGCATCGATCCTCTCCAAAGCCCCTCGAGGCTTCACTTCGGGTGAGCCCTATTGTCTGACATCTTACAATAAAACCGCCCGATTGCCAACTCCCTTCCCTTGCACCAGGTGGCCGCGGGCTTCACCTCTGCCCGCCCGGCACGCGGCAGGTTAGAATCCTTCAGGCTCCGCGTGCGCGTCTTTGTGGGCCCTCGACCGCCCCGGACTCGTGCTGCGGACGCCGCGAGTGAGGTGCCGATGCTGCTCATACTATTTGGCTTCGCGTTCTGGAGCGTCCTGCTCATCGGCCTCGGCACACTGCCGCGACCCTGGCTTGGGCGCCACCTCTCCGACCTGAACGATCTGCCCATCGCTTTCTGGGTCGGGTGGGCCCTGGCCATTCTCCTGTTGCAGCTCGTCAACTTCGTTGTGCCCATCCGCCCGTGGGGGGCGGTGTTGGTCATTGCTCTGGGAGTGCTCGGGCTTGCATTGCGCGGGCAGGAAATCCGCCACCTCATTTCCCGGCAGCGTCGGCCGCCGCTGGTGGTCCTACTCGTCATCGCCGCACTCGCCGCTTTTGTCGCACTGCGCTCCACCGCCCCGCTCATCGAAGGCGACTCGGGCGAGTATCACCTTGGCTCGGTCGCCTGGAACAGCGCCTATCCCCTGGTGCGCGGGCTCGGCAACCTCATGCCACGGCTGGCGTTCAATCAGTCCTTCTTCTTGTATGCCGCCATGCTTGATCTCGGCCCGTTTGTGGGTAACGCCTATCAGCTCGCCAATGGCCTACTGCTCGTCCAGGTCGTCGCGCTGGGCGTGCTTTCGCTGCGCCGGGTGATCTCCGCGCCTCGCGATGGCGCGCCACGCTGGATGTTTTACGCGCTCATGTTGGCGCCTGCACTCCATCAGATGAACGACGAGCGGTTCTTCAGCCTCTCGCCCGACAGCGCACCCTTCCTTCTGGGAATCGTCCTCCTGGGAGAATGCCTGGACAGTATCTTGCGTCCGCAACGTGGAGTGGAGGCTCGCGACGTCGGCCTGGTCACGCTGCTGGGCGCGGCGGGCGTCGCATGCAAGCAATCGTTTCTGGCTTTCGGCTTGTCCGCCGTGTTCATCATCTGGCTGGCATGGCTGTGGCAGCACTGGCGGCTCAACCTGCGGGCACGGGTCCTCGAGCTGTGGCCGGCGCTCTCTCTCGGGCTACTCATTGCTGGCGGATGGATCGCGCGCGGAATCCTGCTCAGTGGGTATCCCTTCTTTCCCACCACAGCTCTCGCGCTTCCGGTTTCATGGCGTGTGCCTCCGGCCAT
>JAPLGX010000102.1 GCA_026389925.1 Chloroflexota bacterium | reverse complement strand
CCTTTCGCCGCCTGGAACACAAGACACAGGTTTTCATCACCTACGAGGGCGATTACTACCGCACGCGCCTGACACACACGCTGGAAGTAGCTCAGATTGGGCGCAGCCTGGCGCGCACGCTGGGAGCCAACGAGGACCTGGTGGAGGCCATTTGTTTGGCGCACGACCTGGGCCACCCGCCTTTCGGGCATTCGGGCGAGGTGGCGCTGGCGCAGCTTATGGAGGGGCACGGCGGGTTTGACCATAACCGGCAGTCGTTCCGCATCGTGACCGCGCTCGAACGGCGCTATCCGGATTTTGCCGGCCTCAACCTGACGTGGGAAACGCGCGAAGGCATGCTCAAACACGAGACGGAGTACGACGTTGCGGATGCGGCCGGCTTCGACCCCGAAAAGCGCGGGCACCTCGAGGCCCAGATCACCAACCTGGCGGATGAACTGGCCTACACGGCGCACGACTTGGATGATGGCCTGCGCTCACAGCTCATCTCGGCTGAGGATTTGGCCGGGCAGGCGGCCTGGGAGATGCTACGCGAAAGCATCGGCTGGCAGACGGGCGCGCTGGACGAGCTGACGCGCCACCGCCTGATCCGTCGCTTTATCGGGCTGGCCGTGCGCGACGCGAGCCGCGCCACCGACGCGCGCCTGCGAGAAGGCAAGGTGCGCTCGCGGGATGACTTGCAGCGCCTGCCGCACAACGTCATCGGCTTCTCGGACGAGATGGGCAAAGCCATCCGCGAGCTGAAGGGCTTCTTGTACGCCAACATGTACCGCCATTACCGCGTCGTGCGCATGGCGGTGAAAGCGGAACGCTTCATCGCCGACCTGTTCTCGGCCTACGTAGCGGACCCGGAAATTCTGCCGGCGCCCGTGCAGGCCCGCGCGCAGCAGGAGGGCGTGCAGCGCGTGGTGTGCGATTACATCGCGGGGATGACCGACCGCTTCGCCCTCGAAGAACACGAGAAACTGTTCAACCCGAACACATTGCCTTAACCTGCCAAAGGAGCAGAGCCCAGACCCGCATGCCGGAACCGAAACTGCTAACGCCGGAAGGCGCCAGCCGTCTGCGCGCGGAGCTCGAGGAGCTCAAGGGACCCAAGCGGCGCAAGCTGGCCGAACGCCTGCGCGCAGCGATTCAGCAGGGCGATCTTTCGGAGAACGCAGATTACACCTCGGCCAAGGAGGCCCAGGGCTTCCTCGAGGGCCGCATTCTCGAATTGGAAGCGTTGTTGCGGCATGCGACGATCGTCGAGCCCGGGCAGGCGCCACGCGGGGAAGTAGCTATCGGCTCCCGGGTGACCGTGGTGGTGGAGGGGGATCCGCCCGAGGTGTTCGTCCTGGTGGGCAGCACGGAGGCCGACACGCGGCAAGGTCGAATCTCGCACGAGTCCCCATTCGGGCGCGCGCTGATGGGCCACCGCGCGGGCGATCGGGTCACGGCGGAGACGCCGGCGGGTCTGCTTACGTTGGCGATCATCAGCATTGACTAGGTGATACCCGCCACGTGCGGTCCACGCGAGTATTCGGAGCCGCACGTCCACGCGTTCAGCCTCCTCTTCGAAGGGTCGTCGCCTAAATTCCCGCCTTCGCGGGAATGACGAAGCGGCCTCGGCGCGTGGCGGTTGTATCGGGCGGCAAGCCAATATGCGCGCAGCGCAGAGACTGTTGCGCGCGTGGATATTACGGGCGATGGAGAGATAGCAGCGGGGCCGCCCAAAGGTGCTTTGGGCGGCCCCGCGTTTGATCTCTTATGGAACCCATTCCCTACGACTTCGCCCACACCTCCAGTTGCAGCGTCATCCGATCGAAGAACGAGTTGGCCGGCAGCGCCCCGCGCCCGTATTGCACCTCGCGCACCTGGACATGCGTCTTCAGGGTCTGCGTCTCCATCCAGAAGTCCGTGCCGGCCAGTGCCTCCAGCGGCGTGCCGCGCGGCGCCAGGCGTGAGCGGACGTCGTCGCGGTGCATGGCGTATTCACTCACTAGCACATAAGTCGAAGTGCGCGTGTCGCGCTTGTCGAACAGCCACACCTCGAAGGCCGTTACCTTCTTGGGTTCGCCCACCCCGACCTGTTCGGAAATGCCTACCCCGCATTCGCCCAGGAACTCGCCCGCCGGCGAGTTGATGGTGAAGCTGTCTTCGTACAGGTCATCCCCTAGGACGTAAGTCGTCACAAATCGTTCGAGCGGGCCTGTCCCGCCCAAAGCAACCGTCTCCGGCGCGGCGGCAGCCAACGGCGCTGTTCCAGGCACGGGGGTTGCGCCAACCGGCCTTTCTGCCGGGGCCGCTTGAGCGGCGGGAGGTTGCTGTCCTTCGTTGGGTTGTGGACCAGCCGCCGTGGTGCGCCGCCTGCGCAGGACGAGCACCAGCACGCCTCCCAAGACGAGAGTCACCAGACACAAACCAAGGAAGATTAGAACCAGTGAGCGCGTGGCCCCCAGCAGCGACGTGCCCGGCGCCGAGGTCCCGCCAGGCGGCGGTGTGACCTTGCCCCCTCCAGTTGGGATGATGTCGCTGACGACTGACAGGTATTGGCTGACGCGGCCCTGGTCCACAGACGGATCGCGCTGCAAGAGACCCAGGGTCTCGGCGCCGCTCGATCCGAGGGCGGCGAAGCGCTGGCGTGCGGTGTTGGCATCGCCGGTCACGGCGAACGAATCAACCGCGGCCCGCAGATAATCGATGCGCAAATCCGCGCGCAACTCGGCCGGCGTGGCGTCGATGAAATCCACCGGCCAGATCCACCAGCCCAAGACAAGCCAGCCCAGGATCAGCCCGGCCAGGAACGCCGCCCCGGCGACGATCCAAGGGTTGCGCGGCCGATCGCGTAATGATTGCATAGCTCGCCTGCTCCTCTCTCTTCGAAGGGGCCAGGGCGCCGAGAGCCCGCCGCACCGGGTGCCCCCAGGCGCGAGCTATGGCTCGCCCTGCCACCCGTAGCTGTCGAACCAGCGCCCTGCGCGGAAGTTCTCAGCGCCGCGCCTGACGTACGGCACCGTGTCACTCGGAAGGTCGATCAGCGAGAACCAGCCCGTCTCACTGCACCGGCTAGGCTCGGCATTGTGCGGCCCGCCCTGCCACCGCTCTGCCGCCAGGAAGAAATCGATGCGCTCGGTGTTGGACTTGCGGTGCATCACGCCGACCACGCGCACATCTTCGGGCGCCAGGTGCGCGCCAGTTTCTTCACGCACTTCGCGCACTGCCGCGTCGATGACCTGTTCGTTTCCATCCAGATGTCCGGCCGGGACGCTGAACAATCCATCGCCCCAACCGGTGTTCGCCCGGCGGAGCATGAAGATGGTCCCGCCGCGGATCAAGAACACATGCACCGCAGAGATCAGCCGAAAGCGCTCTGGCATCCCCACTCCGACGGCGGTCGGCGCCTCGTGGATTGGGCATCGTCCCGAGATGATTGTACTCAGCCGGGCACACCCCGACAACTCGCCCAGCTCTCGCCGGTCGAGGTTGCACTGCCGGATGGCGAGTGGGGGGTGTGGCACACAGCGCGGCGTAGATTGCCTCGTCACATTGCACCGCTGCCCGCGCACCACTCCTCGCAATGACAACGGTCTATGCGGAGCGGCCAGTTCCCAAGGACAGAGCGGGCACGTCAGGGCATGCCCCACCATGGACTGCATCAATCTCGTCATTCCTCGGGGCCTCTGGCCCCGAGGACTCTCGGCCACAACAACACACTGGAACCCCCGGCGGCTCACTGGCTATCGCCGGTCGAGATTGCCACGCCGGCCGCTACGCGGCCGGCTCGCAATGACAAAGGTAGATGCGGTCGCGCCCTTCTCGCAACGCCCCACGCAGGGCTACCCGCCCCTCGTAAGCACCCCGCTTACCCTTCAGGCGCAATTTGGTGCAGCTCCTCAAGCCTCACTTCGGTGCCGCACTTTGTGCATTGCGCCGTTTGACGATTAGCCTGCACCAGCAACCCACCGCACGCGGGGCAGGGCTGTGCCAGCGGCCTCTTCCAACTGGTGAAGTCGCACGCCGGGTAGTTGGCGCAGCCATAGAACGTGCGCCCCTTGCGCGTCTTGCGCTCGACTATCTCCCCGCCGTCTTTCGGGCAGCGCACGCCGATCTTCTCCAGCCACGGTTCGATATAGCGGCAGGTGGGGAAGTTCGAGCACCCGATGAACTTGCCGTAACGCCCCCAGCGGATGACCAGCGGCTTGCCACACTGCGGGCAATCGCGCCCGGCCGGCTCCGGCCCGCCATTGACCACGGGCATTTCCGCTTCGGCGGCCGAAACGCGCGCGCTGAACGGAACATAAAACTCGCGCAGCGATTGCACCCAGTCGGCTTCGCCGTCGGCGATCATGTCGAGGCGGTCTTCCATTTGCGCTGTGAAGCCAAGGTCCATGACTTCCGGGAAGTGCTCGACCAACAAATCGTTAACCGTCATGCCGGTGTCGGTCGGCACCAGGCGCTTCTCTTCCTTGGTCACGTAGCCGCGGGCTTGGATGGTCGAGAGGATCGGTGCGTAGGTTGAAGGACGGCCGATGCCGTTTTCTTCGAGAGCCTTGACCAGCGCAGCCTCGGTGAAGCGCGGCGGGGGCATGGTGAAATGCTGCTCGGGCAAGAGCTGCAGCAGGCGCAGAAGATCGCCCTCCTCCAAAGATGGCAAGTTGGGGAATTCCGGTTCCTGGTCGCCGTTCACGTCCTCGTCGCGCACTTCCTCGTAGACCATCTGATAGCCGCGGAAGCGCAGCGTCGCGCCCGAGGCGCGCAACAGGTATTGGTGTTCTGCTTGGGCCTCGATCTCGATCGTCAGCGTGTCGTACACCGCCGGCGCCATCTGCGACGCGACGAAGCGCTGCCAGATGAGTGTGTACAGGCGCATCTGCTCGCGGCTGAGGTACTCCTGCAGACTCTGCGGGTCGTGCCGCACCGCCGTGGGACGGATGGCCTCGTGCGCCTCTTGCGCATTGCGCGAGCGCGTGCGGTACTGCGGGGTCTGCGCCGGCAGCATCTCGCCGCCAAACCGTTGCGAGATGTACTCCCGCGCCTCCTCCTGTGCGGAAGCTGCCACCTGCATCGAATCGGTGCGCATGTAGGTGATCAGACCCACGGAGCCCTGCTCGCCCAATTCGATTCCTTCGTAGAGTTGCTGGGCAATGGCCATGGTGCGCTTAGGCGCATATCCCAGCCGGCGCGAGGCCTCTTGCTGGAGGGTGGAAGTTGTGAAGGGTGCTGAGGGATTGCGCCGCCGCTCGCCGCGCTTGACGCGTGCCACGCGGTAGGCAGCCCGATCCAAATCCTTGAGCAGCGGGTCCACCGCTTCGCGCGAAGCCAGGCTGGGTTCCTTATCATCCACCCGCGCCAACCGCGCGCGGAATTGCTTTCCGGTCTGCGCATCGCGCACGAGTTCCGCTTCGACCGTCCAGTATTCCTGGGGCACGAAGGCCAGGATTTCGCGCTCCCGCTCGACCACCAGCCGCAGCGCCACCGACTGCACGCGGCCGGCCGAGAGGCGGCTGCGGACTTTCGCCCACAAGAGCGGGCTGAGCGAGTAGCCCACGAGGCGGTCGAGGATGCGCCGAGTCTGTTGCGCATTGACCAAGTTCATGTCGATCTCGCGCGGATGGCCGAAGGCCTCGTGGATGGCGCTTTCGGTGATCTCATGGAACACAACGCGCCGCGTGGCCGCCGGGTCGAGCTCCGCCGCCTCCACCAGGTGCCAGGCAATGGCTTCGCCCTCGCGGTCGGGGTCGGTGGCGAGGAATATTCGCTCCGCCTTGGCCGCCATGTCGCGCAGCTCTTTCACTACCGGCCGCTTCTCATTGGGCACGCGGTACTTGGGCGTGAATCCATTCGCCACGTCCACCGAGAGCTGCGACCTCAACAGGTCGCGCACGTGCCCCACCGAGGCGCGCACCGTGAAACCCTTGCCCAGGAAGCGCCCGACGGTTTTTGCCTTGGCCGGCGATTCAACGATGACCAGCTTCCCCGCCCGGCGACCGTTACCTCCCGGAGCGGCGCCTGCGCCATTGCCGCGCTTGCGGCGCGATGCGGCGGGCTTGGGCTCAGGTTTCGGCATCCCCTCGTGCGCTTCGGTCCGTCCCATCTTGTTTAGCGCGCTGCCGCATACGGGGCAGGTGCCGCGCGTGGCGGCGGTTCCGTTGGAGAAGAACACCGGCTGCGGGTCGACCAAATCGCGTTTAGTCTTGCACTTGAGACAGTAGGCTTCCATCACACCTCAACAACCAACGGCGCACCCAGCCATCGGCTGGGCGCGCAGGATTAGAGATAACTGCGCGTACCGCGTTTCTCCGCCAGGTCGTTTACCAGACGGCGTACCTCTTGCGATGCCCCTCTCGCGCACACCAGCAGCGCGTCGCCGGTGTCAACGATGATGACATCCTTCATTCCGATCGTGGCAAAAAGCTTCCCATCCATGCCGTCCGCTATCACCTCGACTCCCGAGGAGTCGATGGCCACGTGCCGCGCGCCGGGTTTGCCACGCAAGCGCGGTTGGCAGGCATAAATGTCGAGCAGGGACTCCCACGTACCCACGTCGGCCCAACCCAGCCCGGAGGCCTGGATCACCAGAACGTCCAGCGCGCCTTCCATCACCGCATAGTCAATCGATTGCCGCGGGAGTTTCTTCCATAGACGTGCGAGCGACGTCCGCGAACCGCGGCGACCCAACTGAGCGGCAAGGCCATCCAGTGCCCCCGCCAGTGTCGGCACCTGGCGCGAGAATTCCTTACGTATGCGCTCGGTGGTCCACACGAACATTCCCGAGTTCCATGAATGCCGGCCATCGGCCACAAACCTCTCGGCCGTCTCCCTATCGGGCTTTTCTCTGAAGGCCGCAACACGGTGGGCCATCATCCCGCCGAATTCACCCGCCGGATCGCCGCGCTCGATGTAGCCAAACCCCGTCACCGGCGCGGTTGGGTCGATCCCCAGCGTAACCAGATGGCCGGCCGCCGCCGCGCGGTAGGCTGCCATGAGCACTTCGCGGAAGCGAGCCTCATCTTGAATGTAGTGATCCGCCGTCAAGCAGGCCATGGCGGCCGGCCCGCCGCGCCGCTCAATCTCCGCCAGCGCCAGGGCGATGGCCGGCGCGGTGTTGCGCGGCTCCGGCTCAATCAGAAAATTCTCCCGTGGCAGGCGCGGCGTCTCGCGCCGCAGCCGGCTCGCCAGCCCGGCGTGGCTAACCACCAGCGTGTGCTCCGCATCGAACAGCGGCCGCAGGCGATCCACCGCGACGCGGAACAGGCTGCGCCCACCCAAGAGCGGCAAGAGTTGCTTGGGCCGGCTCAAGCGCGAAAGTGGCCAGAGGCGAGTGCCACCACCTCCGGCCATGATGACAGCGTAGTATGGAAGGCTCATTGTGGTCGTGCTCCGTCCCGTCCTGGCTCAGCGGGCCTCGCGCCCATCCCCCGGGGCGCCCGTGCTTCCTAGAAGCGTATCACGTACTGCAGCCCCCCGACGTGACGCACCAGCCCCTTGAGTTCCATCATTGCCAGCGCGCTGCTCACCTCTTCGATCGGCAGCTCCGCGCGCAAGCGGATCGCGTCCACGTGTAACGGATCGCGCCCGAGGATCTCCAAGAGGCGCGCCTCGGTGGGCGAGTCCGGCAGGAGCCTGCGCGCCTGGCGGTGTTCGACGGCGCGCACCAGGTCGAGCGCCGCCAAGACGTCGTTCGGTTCGATCGCCAGCTGGGCGCCGTCCTGGATCAGCCGGTTGGTCCCGCGCGAGGTGGGGCCGAACACATTCCCCGGTACTGCGAACACGTCTCGCCCCTGGTCGGCCGCGTAGCGCGCGGTGAGCAGCGCCCCGCTCTCTTCGCCCGCCTCGACCACGATTGTGGCCAGTGACAGCCCGGCGATGATGCGGTTGCGCGGCGGGAAATTGGCCGCATCGGGCGGCGTGCCCGGCGCGTAGTCGCTCACCAGCGCGCCGCTCTCTATCATCGTTCTTGCTGCGCCAACCGCGCGTGCTCCGGCGGGTAGATGGTTTCCACGCCGCAGCCCATCACCGCAATCGACCGCCGGCCTCCAGCGCCGCGCGATGCGCCTCGGCATCGATGCCGCGCGCCAGCCCGCTGACGATGGTCAACCCCGCGCCGGCAAGCGCGGAGGCAAAGTGCGCGGCGGCTTCACGTCCATAGGCCGTCGCAGGGCGCGTGCCGGCGATCGCGATCGCTTACTCATCCTGCGTGCTCAGCGCTCCGCGCACATATAACACCGGCGGCGCCACACTCAATTCCGCCAGCCGGCGCGGATACGCACCATCCTCCCAGGTCAGAACTTCGATCCCGCGTGCCTCGATCGCGGCCAGCAGGGCCTCGGGATCCAGTCGTTGTCGTTCTTCGCAAAGGGATTCCGTGCGTCGTCCAACCCGGCGGCGAGCAATTCGTGGCGCGGCGCGTGCCACGCATCGTGGAGGGTGGCGAAGGATTCCTTCAGCCGTCGCACGCGCGCCGCTCCGATTCCGCGCACGTGATTGAGCGCCACCCAGTATGGACGGTCGCCCGGCATGTGCCCTCCCCCTTGGCGAGACGTGCGCAGAATACCACGATGTTTGCGGAATGGTCAAGCGAAGCAGTTGCACGGGGCGTTCACGGGTTGTTGGGAGAAGCGAGATCGGTCATGGGCTGCGATCGTTCATTCCCGCCACATGCCTTATGCAGTCCCATCAGCCCGGAGGCTTGTCTTCGCGTGGCGTGCTACACACGGATGTTGATGCAATGCACACGAGAGCGGTCGCGAGTCGTTCCCCGCACAAATCTCACCCTTGAGGTTAGAACATATGTTCTATATACTGTAGCTGCGTTGAACGGCGAAAGCCCCTCCGTCATTCCGAGGGCACGCAGTGCCCGAGGTATCTTGGCCGGCGATGGGAGTGAGGACCGCGAGTAAGGGCACGCCATGGCGTGCCCCACAGGTGATGGCATGGTGTATCCCCAAATGCTGGTACGCAAAGTTGAAAGTGAGGCGGTCACACCGCTGCCGCTGGCCACGGTGGGCCTGGTGGCGCTGCACGGCACGGCGCTCATGCCGGTGGCCCTGGCCACGATCGCCCGGCTCGCCGCGCAGCGCGGCCCGGTGTGGGTGGTGGATGGCGGCAACAGCTTCGACGCACTGTGGGTCGCACGCTTCTTGGCCTCCGGCACACCGGGTGGGCCGGCGCCGCACCTGGCGCTGGCGCGCATTCACGTCTCGCGCGCGTTCACCTGCCATCAACTGACCGAGCGCCTGCTCACCCTGCCGGCCTCGGCCAGCCCGCTGGTGATCCTCGGCCTGCTCGACACTTTCTACGACGAGAACGTTCCCTACGAAGAGACGCGCCGCCTGCTCAACTGCATCTGGCCGGTGGTGCGCGATCGCAGCCGGGCGGCGCCGGTGCTGGTCACGCTGGCCGCGCCGCGCGAGGCGGAGGCCGCGGGGCGGCGTGCCTTCTTCGATACCTTCCTGCGCCTGGCCGACCACACCCTCGGCCCCGCGCCGGAAGTTGCGCGCTCCTCGCCGCAGCTGCCGCTGTGGCATGCGCCAGCGGCGGGCGTGCCCGCCGCGCGCGAGGTTCATGCCTTGCTCCACGCGCCGGGCGCCGCACCGTCTCAGCCGGCCGATGGATAAAGATCCACCCCGCAATCATCCTGACTCGTTTCGGAGGTGCGTATGGGACGTACACTGGCCTCGGTCACCCAGCAGGTTCAACTCGAAGAAGAACGTTTGCAGCGTTACCGCCGCGCGCTGCCGCGCGACGATCAAGCGTTGTTCGACCAGCTCTTCGCCTTTGCCCGCAAACGCATCGCCGCCACGGCCATGGCCGCCGACCCGCTGCCGATGCAGACCCTCCTGCTCAGCATGCTGATCGGCCTGTTCCACCTGCTGGCCCAGATGCACGTGCGCCTGGAGCGGCTCGAGAAGGCGGCTCCCACAGCGAATGAATCCCGACCTGTCCTGCCTGCGCGGCTGGATCCTTGACCTGTACCCGAGCCCGGAGGGCATGGTGCTGTGGCTCATCGACGAGACGGGCCAGGCGCACCGGATGGTCGAGCCCTTCCCCATGGCGCTCTACGTGGGCGGAGCCTCGCGGGCGCTGGCCGCGCTCGAGCACACGCTCGGGGCGCGTTACCCGCATCTGCGTCTGGCGCGCGCCCGGCGCTACGACCTCTTCCTCGACCGCGAGATCGAGGTGATCGAGGCCACCGCGCCTAACCCGATCGCCTACCGCGCGCTGTTCCGCGAACTCGATCAGGAACACCCGCACCTGGCTTTCTATAACGTCGATCTGAACCCGGCGCTGGTCTACGGGCTGGAACGCGGCGTCTTCCCCCTGGCCTACTGCGCGGCCCAGGCCGAGGAGGGCCGGCTGCGCAGCCTGGTGGCCGAGGACTCGCCCTGGAGCCTGGATTACGCGCTGCCCCCGCTGCGTATGCTCACCCTGCGCCTGGGCGGCGACCTGCGCGACCCGGGCCACGGCTACCGCGGCCTGCTCGAGATCGGCACGCCGCAGGCCACCTACCGCTGCCGCTGGGAGAACCCGCGCGTGCTGCTCACCACGCTGCGCGCCGCGATGTACGCCATCGATCCGGATATCCTGCTCACGGCCTGGGGCGATTCGTTCATCCTGCCCGAGATCCTGCGGCTCTCCGAGCGCGAGGGCATTCCGCTGCCGTGGAATCGCGATCCGGCCATCCCTCCGGCGCGCAAGCGCGGGCGCTCGTACTTTTCCTACGGGCAGATCGTCTACCGCGCCCCCTCCATCAGCCTGTTCGGGCGCCTGCACATCGACCGTCAGACAGCGTTTCTCTCCGATGAGTACGGGCTCGACGGCATGTACGAGCTGGCGCGCATCACCGGCCAGCCGCTGCAGCAGGTGGCGCGCACCTCGACCGGCACCGGCATCAGCGCCATGCAGGTGGCCACCGCCTACCGCGAGGGCTGGCTCATCCCCTACCGCAAGCGCGAGCCGGAGTCGTTCAAGACGGCGCTCGAACTTATCCGCTCCGATAAAGGCGGGCTGACTTTCCAGCCTGAGCCTGGGCTGTACGAGGACGTGCTCGAGCTCGACTTTGCCTCGCTCTACCCGAGCCTGATGGTCAAGTTCAACCTCTCGCCCGAGACGGTGAAGAAGAAGTGCCCGCGCTGCCGGCCGCAGATCGTGCCCGAGATCGGCTATCCGGTCTGCCGCTGCAGGACGGGGCTGGTGCCGCTCACCCTCGAACCGGTCGTGGCGCGGCGCCTGGCCCTCAAGCGGCTGGCCAAGGGCCTCACCGAACAGGCCTCGGGGGGCCTCACCGATCAGGCCTCAGGAGGAATAAGCGAGCCCCGCAGCCGTACGCCGGATGACGAGCAGGAGGTGGCCGCGCGGCCCGACGAACGCAAGCGCGAGATGTACCGCCGCCGCCAGCTCGCGCTCAAGTGGCTACTTGTGACCTGCTTCGGCTACCTGGGCTACAAGAACGCGCGCTTCGGGCGCATCGAAGCGCACGAGGCGACCACCGCCTACGGGCGCGAGATGCTCCTGCGCGCCAAGGAGATCGCCGAGGCGCGCGGCTATACCTTCTTGCACGGGCTGACCGATTCGCTGTGGCTGCACAAACGCGGCGCGACGCAGGCCGAGCACCAGGCCCTGGCCGACGCGATCAGCCAGGCCTGCGGCGTGCAGATCGGCTTGGAGGGCGTCTACCGTTGGGTGGCTTTTCTGCCATCGCGCGTGCGCGCCGAGCTCTCGGTGGCCAACCGTTACTTCGGCCTGTTCGAGAGCGGCGAGATGAAACTGCGCGGCATCGAGGTGCGCCGCCACGATACCATCCTGTGGGTGCGCCAGGCGCAGCAGGCCATGCTGGCAATCCTCGCCGAAGCCCACAACGCCCGCGAGTACCGCCTGCGGCTGGAGGCTGTGTTCGCCCTGGCGCGCACCCTGCTGGCCCGCCTGCGCAGCGGCAAGGTACCGGCCGCGCAATTGCTCATCACCAACCGCCTCTCTCGCAAGCCGGGCGAGTACCGCTCGCGCCAGGCTGTGGCGCTGGCCGCGCGCGAACTCGAGGCGCGCGGCGTGGCCCTGGCTCCGGGCGAAAGCATCGAATACATCCTTACCGCGGGCGGCGGCGCGCGCCCCTTCGAGGCCTGGTCGGCGGAGGATCGCTACGACGTGGCGCGCTACGAGGAATTGTTCGTGCGCATGCTCGAGACGCTGGCCGTCCCGGCCGGGTTCGGGCGTAAGGAGATCCTCGAGCGCCTCACCGGCATCGGCCAGCCGGAACTGCTTGGCAGCGAGGCGGCCAATGGGCCAACGGCCGCGCTTGTTGGGGCACGCCATGGTGGGACGCCGTCATTGCGAGGAGCAGTGGGTCGCGGAGCGGCGCAATGCGACGAAGCAATCCTAGACAATCTCCAATTAGGACCTGCTCCCAGATTGCTTCGCCCCGAAGAACCGGGCTCGCAATGACAACCTTTTCGCTTGTCATTGCAGGGAGAGCGTCACCGCCGCCGGCCACGCCCTCCCTCGCCCGGCTAGAACCGCCCTTCGCGCAGAAGGGCGAGTAGGTCGCGCGCACCCTGAACACCCTGCCCGCGATAGTGGTTGTTGAAGTACACCAGCGCCAGCTCCGACTGTTCTTCAAGCGCTTCCAGGCGTGGGACCCACTCCTTGAGTTCGTCGCGAGAGTAGGTGTAGTCGTATCGCTCCCAGGCCTCTTTGTGTTCAAACCACTTGGCCGCGTTTCGCCCATGGAAGCGGACATACGCCACCGGACCGGTCGCCACGGCCACCGGCGGCATCAACCCGCGCAGCGCGGGTTCGTCTACGCAGCAATAGCCCAGGTTGAGTGAGCGCAGCAACTCGTGCGTGGTTTCGGAAACCCATCCGGCGTTCCGGAATTCCACGACGACCGGTAGATCCCCGAGCCCCTCGCGCAATTGCTTCAAGTATTCGCGGTTGGGCGGCGTCGCATGAAAGGCATAAGGGAACTGAGCGAGGATGCAACCCATGCGGCCGGATTCGATCATCGGCCGAATAGCCTCAACAAACCCGCGGAAATCTGGCTCGGCCCGCTCGTGGGTGAGCCCTTGGAAAGCTTTGACGGCGAAGAGGAACGACTGCGGCGTGCGTCCGACCCAGCCGGCCACCGTGCGGGTCGACGGCACGCGATAAAAAGTGACGTTCAGTTCAACTGTGGAAAACTGGTGGGCGTAGAAGGCGAGCCATTCCCGCTCGGGGAGGTCCGGCGGGTAGACCGGCCCGACCCAATCCTTGTACGAGAACCCCGATGTGCCAACGCAGATCATCGCTCGCCTCGCCAGTGAGCCTACCATGAGGCGAGAGCGGTCACAAGGGTGAACCCTGGCTAATGGCTCTCTCGTCCCTTCCGATGGCATGCGGCGCCCGCCCCGAGGATCACGAGGCTACACACCAGCAAACCACGAAGGGCCCCTTGCCTCACGCGGCCTCCGTCCATGAGCGTACCGACCCAGGGTTTATGAAGAGACTCCTGGTGGTGGTCCATGCTTTCTCAGGCGCCCGCGCAACGACCCGGACTCTCCCAGTAGCGCGACTGTCTGGCACCCGAGCCGGCGCAAGGGAGCTCGCCTCGCAGTTCAATCCTCGAGCGTGCCGGCAATGCGTCTACCAGCAGGCCGAAGAGGCCGCATTGCAGGTCTTGGTCTTCTCGTTGTTCCCCTCGTTGGCTTCCCAATACTGCCCGTCCGAGTCGAGGACGACGCGAATCGTCTGCTGGCCCAGGACTTTGTAGCCCGACCAGAAGGCCTGGCTCCCGTGCGGGATGCTTTCGCTGCGTGTGGCGACCAGAACGCCGTCGGCAAAGACCTGGCAGGTCACCGATCCGCTTCCTCCGCCCGCCGGTTGATTGGCCACGCGCGCGATGACCTAGCCCTGCGTGGAGAGGAAGACATTCTCAAGAACCGGGTCGTTGCGGGGAAAGATCGGAATGAACGCTGTCACGATCAAGGCCCAGTGAGTGGCCGTTGGAGTGGATGTCTTGGTGGGTTTAGGGGTGTTGCTGGCGGTAGGCGGCGGGGTTTCAGAGGAAGGAGGACTTGTCGGCGGGGCAAGCGTGGGCAGCGGTGTGTAGGTATTGTAAGGAGTGTGAGTGGGATATGGCGAGGGCGTCGCCGTCACGCCGGCCGGCAAGCGGCACGTGCAGGCTAAGGCGAGCGCAATAAGCACGAACACGACAAGGAGCTGGGTGGTCCGGTGGGATGGGATGCCGCAGGCGCTCAGGTTCCCTGCAATGGATGGCGACATCGTTTCGGAATGTTTACGAAAGGTGCTTGTTTGGGCCTCACCTCCGGCGGCGGGCCATGCCGCGGCCGCCACCTTTTCTTCGCAGCCTGTCCTCCAGCTGGTTCACCAGGTGCCTTGGACGGGCAACAATGGAAGGGAGCATATGTCTTCGGGAGACACTGGGCAACGCAGCTTCTGTGCCATTGACCGCCAGAGGCCTTCGCGGTGTCCGACCCTACGCGCCCCCGGCATCATGTATACTTGCCGAGAATAGTACCTTATCCTTGAGGTCATCCCCCGAATTATCCCGCTCGCGGAGGCTCACTATGGCACTTTCGTTCGATGAGGCACTCCGGATCTACGCGGAGTTGACGATCAAGATCGGACTAAATCTGCAGCCGGGTCAACGGTTGATCATTTCAGATCCGCGGCGCGCGGGCGTCCCGCTTGAGATCGCCCCGCTCGTCCGTCACCTGGTGGAGTACGCCTACAAGGCCGGCGCCCCCCTGGTCGAGGTGATCTGGCGCGACGATGCCCTGCAGCGCCTGCGCTTCCAGCACGCGCCGCGCGATTCGTTCGAAGAGTGGCCGACCTCGCAACCGAAGGGTCTGCTGGAGCACTTCGAGCGCGGCGGGGCGCTGCTTTCCATCCACGCCGCCAACCCCGACCTGCTGACCGACCAGGACCCGAACCTGGTGGCGCTGCTCCAAAAGACAGCGGGCGCCCAATACCTGCCGACCTCCGACTTCACCTCGCGCAACCTGGTCCAGTGGTGCGTCATCGCTGCCTCCTATGCAGGGTGGGCCAAAAAGGTCTTCCCCGATCTCCCGCCGGCCGAGGGCGAGACCAAGCTGTGGGAGGCACTTTTCCGTGTCTGCCGCGCCGACCTGCCTGACCCCATTGCCGCATGGAAGGAACACGTTCGCCAGCTTGTGGCGCGCAGCGGCTACCTCAACCACAAGCGCTACCGCCGCCTGCATTACACCGGGCCGGGGACCGATCTCACACTCGGCCTGCCGCCCGATCATTTGTGGAATGCCGCTCAATCGAAGACCCCCAAGGGCATCGCCTTCACCGCCAACTTGCCCACCGAAGAAATCTTCACCCTGCCGCATGCGGCGGAGACCGAGGGCACCATTGCCGCCTCGCGCCCGCTGAACTACGGCGGCATGCTCATCGACGGCTTCACCGTGAAGTTCACCGGCGGCCGGGCGGTCGAGGCTCACGCCCACAGCGGCGAGACAGTGCTGCGCAAAATGCTGGAGGCCGATGAAGGCGTGGCGCGGCTCGGCGAGGTGGCGCTCGTCCCGCATTCCTCGCCCATCTCCCAGTCGGGCATCATGTTCTACAACACGCTGCTCGACGAGAACTGCGCCAGCCATCTGGCCTTCGGGCGGGCCTATAAGTTCTGTCTGCGCGGCGGCGAAACGATGTCGGATGAGGTCTTCATCGCCGCGGGAGGCAACCACAGCATCCTGCATGTGGACTTCATGGTCGGCTCGGGCGAGATGGACATCGACGGCCTATCGGCCGATGGCTCGGCTGAGCCGCTGATGCGGCGAGGCGAATGGGCGTTCAAAGTCTAGCGCCAGCAATTGCCAGCAGGCCGCCTATATGCAAAAACGCCCGCCGGGCTCGGCGGGCGTTTTATTCTCTCCGCGTGTTCACGCCTCTCACATGCGACGCACAAACCACAGCAGGAGGATGGCGATATCGATGACGATGCCCAGGGCGAGCCAGGGGTGCCAGAATACGCCGAGCAGAATGAGCGAGAGGACGGAGGAAACGATCACCAGAGGTGCGAGCGTGCCTGCCAGCGGCGGCACGCCGAGCGCAGCCATCCCGGCCAGAACGAAGCCCAGCGTCGTCAGAACGACGAGAGAAAACCCGACAGCGCGTGTTGCGCCCGGCGTGAAATGCAAGCGGCGCAGCAGCCACGACCGGGCAGGATGGGTGAAGAAGGAACCCGGCCGCGATGTGGCGTCTTTCGAGATGGGCGCGGCTGCCAACCCCGAGTGCACCAGCCCATGCAAGATGAAGAAGACCCCGATCATGATGCGCGTCATGTCATGCCTTCTTGCGGCCCATGCCCCGCGATCGACCCACCCTCGCGGCCGCGCTCACGCGAGGGCGGTTCCTTCATCTAGAAGAGCCGCAACCCCGGCTTGATGACCTCGCGCACCATCGCGATATGGGCCTTGGCCTCGCGCTCGCCTGCGCGGATCGGTTCGACAGCGCGTGTGAATCCGCTGAAGGCAGTAATGTCCGCCGGAATATCGGGCCGGAGGACCAAATCGGGGTGGGCGTGGCGCAGCCGATCCTGAGTTGCGGCATGGGCCATGATCAGGTAGCTCTGATAGAGATCGCGCGCCAGGGGCGGCAGGAAACCAGGCGCCTGGCTGCCGCGCGCCGCGGTCGGGCCGCGATGCGCGTGTGCCTCCGTCTCGCTCTGCCGCCGCCCAAACTCCGGGCCGACATCAACCGCGATCACAACTTCCGCACCCAGGCGGCGGGCTACGTCGGCCGGAACGTTGTTGAGGATCCCGCCGTCCGACAGGCAGCGGTCTCCCCAGCGCACTGGAGAAAAGATGCCCGGCACGGCGCACGTCGCCAGCACCGCGTCCACCAGCGGCCCCTGGGTCAGCACTACTTCCTCGCCGCTGTCGATGTCCACCGCAACCAACCCGAGCGGCATCGGCAGATCGGCAAAGGTTGTGTCCTTGCCGAGCTTGTCGATGAGGAAGCTGCGCACGCGATCCCCCTGCAACAGCCCACGCCGCGCAGGCGCTAGATCGACGAGCGTAAGCAAGCGCCGCAAGTGGGTGAATTCCGAGACCTCGCGGGTCAGCGCTTCGGGCGACAGGCCCACGGCGTAGGCCGCGGCGACCAGGCCGCCCATGCTCGTCCCGGCCAGCACGGCCGGACGAATGCCCTCCCGCTCCAACACACTAAGAATGCCGATGTGCGCCAGGCCGCGTACTCCGCCGCCGCCGAGAGCTAGTCCCAGCCGGGGTTGTCGAATGAGGGGGGTCATGATGGTTGTCGCCGACCGTGCTCCAGGCTTCGGGTGCGGCCCTCAGGCGGGCGGCGTCCCTTTCGCGCGGCCAAAGAAGCTGGCCAGCTCGTCCGCGGCACGCGCCTCCCCGATCGTCAACACCTCGTCGCCCACTTCGAAGCGCGTGGTGCCGCTGGGGATGACCAGCTCGCCATGGCGGATGATCGCGGCGATGACTGCATTTTCCTTGAGCGACAAATCGCGGATGGCCACGCCCACGGCCGGTGAGCCAGCCGGTATCTTCTCTTCGAAGAGCGAAAACTGGCCGCGCCGCAGTTTGAGCAGGGTCATCATGTCACCCATCGACATCTCTTCTGCGATGAGCTTGGCCAGCAGGTCGGCCTGGACGAGCGCCACATCCACGCCCATCTCGGGGCCGAACATCCACGCGTTCTTGGGATTGTTGACGCGAGCGATGACCCGCGGCACGTTGAATTCGAAGCGTGCCAGGGTGGTCGTCACCAGGTTGGCCTCGTCGGCGCCCATGACCGCGGCCAGCACCTGCGCCTCGCGCACGCCGGCGGCCTCGAGCACCTCTGGCGACGACCCGTCGCCGGCGCAAAGGCAATCGGCGGGTAGCTCCTTGCGCAAACGCTCCAGCACAGCCGCCCGATCCTCAACCACCCGCACCGTGTGCCCGCCGGCGATCAACATGGCCGCTAGGTGTGAACCCGTCTTGCCGCCGCCCACAATGATCACACGCATGGTCAGCCTCCCTCTCCCAGGCCAAGCATCCCCTCCAGGCGAGGCATGGCCGAGGCCTGCAGCGACATGTAGACCAGATCGCCGTCGCGCAGCTCGGTGCCCAGCGTGGGCAAGTGGGCGGCTCCTTGGCGCACGAGTGCCACCACCACGCCCTCGCCGGGGACGGTCAGGTCCTTGACCATACGGCCTGCCAGTGACGGCTCGACCTCGAATGAGACCAGGACCACCTGCCCGCCGCCGAAACTGGATTCGACGTCGATCTCACGGTGAGTGAGCAAGTGGAAAATGCGCCCAGCGCCCCACACAGGCGGAGAGATTGTCACCAGGCCCAGGCGGCGACACAGCTCGGCGCGGCGCTGGTCGTGAACGCGCGCCACAACCCGCGGGATGTGAAACACATTGCGCGCGATGCGGGCGGCGACGATGTTGGCGCTGTCGGAGGAGGTCGTGGCGGCGAACGCCTCCGCCTGGTCGATGCCGGCCTCGAGCAACACGGCCCGATCGAACCCCACGCCGCGCAGCGTCCTGCCTCGGAAGTCTTTGCCCAACCGCTCGAGAGCCTCGTCGCTCGAATCGACCACCACCACCTCGTGCCCTTCGCGCGCGAGGAGGCGCGCCACGCGCTCTCCCACCTGACCGCAACCCATGACGATGGCTTTCATGATGATCCCGCTCCTTGGCGCACGTCGCGCAGCCGGCCCATCAGGCGCACCAGGTACCGGCGCGTCCAATCCAAGAGGTAGAGAATCAACGGGTAGAAGCTCAGCCCGATCCAGTAAACGGGAGGAATCGCCACGTGCCCGAAAAGTGCTGCAATCGGCTTTATGTATACTAGCACAAGCAGAAGGCCAATCTCAACCAAAATTCCCACGAGGAGCAGCGGATTGCCCAACCATCCGATCTGCCGCACCTGACCGTGTTCCGTCCGACAGGCGTAGGCATTGCCCACTTGGGCCATCACCACACCCGCATAGAAAACAGTCACCGCCAGGGCATGGGCATTGAGGTCCTGGGCCGGCGGGAGCAGCCTCCATCCACGTTCAAGCTCCGCACCGGGCAGCAGACCGTGCATCAGGCGCTCGAGCGGTGTCCGCTCGGAACCGGCGGCAGCCAGAACGGCCAGGAACCCGGTATAGGCCAGCGCCGTCTCAATCCCGCCCAGCCACAGGAAGGCGCGCCCTAACAGCGCACCGTCGATGAGAGGTTGATGGCGTGCCCGCGGCGGGCGGTGCATAAGCTCGGGTTCGGGGCGCTCGGTGCCGAGGGCGAGTGCCGGCAGCAGATCGGTGCCCAAGTCAATCGCCAGGATCTGCAAGATGCTGAGGGTCAGCGGCACGCCGAAGGTCGCTGAGAGAATGAAGGGCAGGATCTGGGGCACATTGCTGGCGAATATGTAGGTAATGAACTTGCGCAGGTTTTCAAAGACGCCGCGCCCCTCTTCGATGGCCAGCACGCCGTCATAGATATTGTCGTGGGCCAAGACGACGTCGGCGGCCTCCTTGGCCACGTCGGTGCCGCTCAAGCCCATGACGATGCCCACGTCCGCTTTGCGCAGCGCGGGCACATCGTTGACCCCATCTCCGGTCAGCGCCACGACGTCCCCCCGCGCCTGGAATGCCGCCACCAGACGCACCTTGTGTTCGGGTGCCATGCGGGCGAACAGGGTTTCCTCGGCAATCGCCGCCTGCAGGCTGGCATCGCTCATGGTCTCGAAATCTGCGCCCGTGATGATGCGCGGACGATCGCTGGTGACCATGCCCAGGCGCCGGGCAAAGGACTCGGCGGTCAATCCGTAATCGCCGGTGACCATGACCAGACGGATGCCCGCCTCGCGGCAGCGGCGGACGGCAGCCTCCGCCTCTGGGCGGGGCGGATCCATCACCGCCACCAGGCCCAGCAGCACCAGTTCGACCTCCACTCGCTCCGCCAGATACGGCGCCGAGCGCGGGGCCAGACGCCGCCGCGCCAGT